>JBEPVV010000009.1:0-13987 GCA_041690795.1 Gemmatimonadota bacterium
CGCTGATACCGTCCAGGTCGCTGAGCGTCCGTTTTACGTCGTCCATGATCTCCGTTCCCGCCGGGCAACCGGGTGACGTCAACGTCATCTTCACCTGGGCCACGCCTTCCGGCGTAACCTGCACGTCATACACCAAGCCGATGTCGATGATGTTGAGCCCGAGTTCGGGATCCTTCACCGCGCGCAGCGCCTTGCGTGCGAGTTCGGGGGTGACCTGCGGGAACTCTGCTCCAGATATCGGTTCCATTCACTGCTCCGTCGTCGTAGTCATTTGCGGCGCGTGCATCGCGGCGATCAGCTCGGGGCCAAGCACGTCGATCTGCCACCGGCGAACTTCCGGCAGCGCCGACATTGCCTCGAGGTTTTCCGGTTCGGCGCGCCCGATCGCTTCAAGGGTGCCGTTGGGACAGAGCACGCCGGGCGCGAGCTCCAGCCGCGCGGCGATTGCGTTGCGCGCATGCTTGAGTGCCTCGAGGCGGGCCTCGTACGCCGGATCAGCCGCCCGCCGCGGCAGGCGCGGCACGCGCGGCAGCTCCGCGTCGGGAACCGCCCTGCCCCGGCCGATTGCCGCCAGCATTTCCGGCCCTCGCCGCTCGAGCGAATCGCGCCCGATGCCCTTCACCACGGCGAGGGCGTCCATGTCTCCGACTGGATGCTGCGCCAGGTGGAAGAGCACTTCGTTGCCAACGATCCGGAACTCCGCGCGGTCCATCGACGCGGCGAGCTGCGCCCGCCATTGATGGAGCTCCCGGAGGATGGCTAGTGAACGCCGGTCGAGCGCCTTGGCGCCTTTGAGCTTCAGGAAAGCGTTGGCAGGGTCGCCGTCGCGGCCAGTCCATCGGGTGGCTTCGAGCCTTACAAACTCTTCCTCCACCCACGACAGGCGGCCGATCGCGGCGAGCGACGCTCGGAGTATGTCTTGCAACTCACAAAGATGTACTGTATCGCCAGCTGCGTACTCAAGCATCGGCTTTGTCAGCGGCCTGGCCGACCAGTCCGCCCGCTGGAACCGCTTGTCTGACATGACGTTGAAGTACTTTTCCAGCAGCGCGCCCAAGCCGATTCCCGGCTCGTTCAGGAACTGGGCGGCGATGCGGGTATCGAACAGGTTCCGGGCGTGGAAACCGAATTCCTTGTCGAACAGGCGAAGGTCGTAATCCGCGTCGTGGAAGACCTTTACGATCGCGGGATTGGCGAGCAGCGCCCCGATCGGAGCCAGGTCACCGACGCCGAGGGGATCGATGACAGCAGTCATCCGCGGCGTGGAGAGCTGGATCAGGTAGATCCGATCGTGGTAGCGGTGGAAGGACGCCGCTTCGGTGTCGAGCGCCACCAGCGGGGCGTCGCCGATCTCCGCGAGGAGTGCCGAGAAGTGGGGCGGATCGTCGACGAGGCGCACGTCCATTCAGTCGCGCCGCTTCGCGACGGATTCGAGCCCGTCGGCGATGTCTTCGAGAGCCTTTGCCAGCGTTTTGAAAAACTCAGGATCGGGCGCCGGGGCGCTGCCGAGCCCTGCGTCGAGGTAGAGTTTCCGGGACAGCTTGGCCGCATGGCGGATGTAGTCGGTCGAAGGCACGCAGACTCCGGCTTGGCGTTACTCGTAACGTAGCAGGGCGGAGCCGCCCGGCAGCGGCGCCCTGGGGCCATCTCCGGGTGTGAAACAACGAGGTGCCCAGGACGTCGTATGCAGTGGCGAGCCCGACGGAACTTCCCATCTGTCATCGCCATCACGTTGAAGCCCACCTAGAAAGACGCCCGCCGGGCATGTGGCTGATGCCACATCCTGACGGGCGATCTTTTTGTCCCGGCACTGTGGGCTGATCGGCTTGGCCTACTTGTTGGGGCGCCCCGGCGGGGTCTCCGATTCAAAGACTTCGCGATTCTTGACGATGAACGGCTGGAGGTTCTCGGGGACGTCTTCCTCCGGATAGATGGCGCTCACCGGGCATTCCGGCTCGCATGCGCCGCAATCGATGCACTCGTCGGGATGGATGTAGAGTTGGTCGGCGCCTTCGTAGATGCAGTCTACCGGACAGACGTCCACGCAGGCGCGGTCCTTGACGTTGATGCAGGCCTCGGTAATTACGTACGGCATCGACCTCTCCTCCGACGTGCCAGGCTGGTGACAGGACCGCAGACCACGCGGCGTCAGGGCAGAGTAGAAACACGCCCCGCCGGTGCGCAAGGGGCAACGGCCTGCATCGCGAATGAAGCTACTCGACTGCTGCGCTCCGGTGCAGATCTACCTGGTTAAATCCATGGGGCACAACCGTCTACGGATTCGCACCATGATTTTGGTGCGAATTGACTTGGGTGGCGCTTCGCCGTAGGATTCCCGAATGCCACCAGTTGTCGCCACTGCCGATTCGCCGCCCCAAGTTCCGAGCGGCCATCGCGGTACCCGGGCGGCGGTCCTCCTTCACCTCAAGCAGGCTGGTGTAGCTACCGCGGCAACGCTGGGCGAGGCGCTCAACTGCTCCCTCAACGCTATCAGGCACCACCTCAAGGAACTGGAACGCGAAGGGGCCGTGGTGCATGAGCGCGCGCTGCATGGGGTAGGGGCGCCAGCGCACGCCTACCGGCTGACCGCCGCAGGCCATGCACTCTTTCCGGATCGATACGCCAGCACGGTGGTCCATCTGCTCGAGCAGCTGGTGAAGCTGCAGGGGCGGGAGGCGGCCATCGCCACACTGCAGCAGCACTACGGCGGACTGGGCTTGCGCCTCTGCAGGGAGACGGCGCAACTCGCGCCGGAACAGCGCGGTGAACACATCGCGCGCGCGCTCGATGCCGCGGGTTTCATGGCCACCTGGCGCGCCGACGGCTCCGGTGGCCTGTTGGCCGAACACAATTGTCCGCACCGCCTGGTGGCGGAGCGGTTTCCCGAAGTCTGCGCGGCCGAAGAGGCGTTCCTGAGCGAAGCCTTTGGTACCGCGATCGAGCGTCGTTCGCGCATTACCGATGGCTGCGGCACCTGCAGCTATCACGTTGCCCATGGCAGCGACCAACCAGGGGGCAGCCCATGAGTTCGCCGGTCGAAGCGCTCGTCAATCGCGAGTACAAGTACGGATTCGTCACCGACATTGCCCAGGACACGGCGGCAGTCGGCCTGTCCGAGGCCACGGTGCGTTTCATCTCGGAGCGGAAGCGCGAACCGGAATGGCTGTTGGAGTGGCGCCTCAAGGCGTATCGCCGCTGGCTGGAAATGGTCGAGCCGCACTGGGCCAACATCCATCATCCGCCGATCGACTACCAGGCGATCTCGTATTTCTCCGCGCCACGCAACCAGAAACCGCTGGGTTCGCTCGACGATGTCGATCCCAAGCTGCTGGAGACCTACGAGAAGCTCGGCATTCCGCTGCGTGAACAGAAGATGCTCGCCGGCGTCGCCGTCGATGCCATCTTCGATTCGGTCTCCGTCGGCACGACGTTCAAGGCGACGCTCGCCAAGTCGGGTGTGATCTTCTGTTCGTTCGGCGAAGCGGTGCAGGAGCATCCCGAGCTCGTCCGCCAGTACCTCGGCTCGGTCGTACCTGCGTCGGACAACTTCTTTGCCGCGCTCAACGCCGCCGTCTTCTCCGACGGCTCCTTCGTCTACATCCCCAGGGGCGTGCGCTGCCCGATGGAGCTGTCGACCTATTTCCGCATCAACGCGGCGAATACCGGGCAGTTCGAGCGGACGCTCATCATTGCGGACGAAGGCAGCCAGGTTTCGTACCTCGAAGGATGCACTGCGCCGAAGCGGGATGAAAACCAGTTGCATGCCGCGGTGGTCGAACTTGTGGCGCTTGACCGTGCCAGCATCAAGTACTCCACGGTGCAGAACTGGTACGCGGGCGACGAGAATGGCGTCGGTGGCATCTACAACTTCGTCACCAAGCGCGGCAAGGCGATGCGCGGCGCCAAGATTTCATGGACCCAGGTCGAGACCGGCTCGGCGATCACCTGGAAGTATCCCAGCGTGATCCTGCAGGGCGACGATTCCGTGGGCGAGTTCTACTCGGTGGCCGTGGTGAATGGCATGCAGCAGGCCGACACCGGCACCAAGATGATTCACATGGGCCGCAACACCAGGAGCACCGTGGTCTCCAAGGGAATCAGTGCAGGGAAGGGGCAGAACTCGTATCGCGGTCAGGTCAAGATCCTGCCGAGGGCGCACGGGGCTCGCAATTACACCCAGTGCGATTCGATGCTCATCGGCAACCGGTGCGGCGCGCATACCTTCCCTTACATCGACGTGCAGAACTCCAGCAGCGATGTCGAGCACGAGGCCAGCACGTCGAAGATCGGGGAAGACCAGATCTTCTACTGCAAGCAGCGCGGCATGAACACCGAGAACGCGATCAGCGTGATCGTCAACGGCTTCTGCAAGGAAGTCTTCCGCGAGCTTCCCATGGAGTTCGCCATCGAAGCACAGAAGCTGCTGGGCGTGAGCCTCGAAGGCAGCGTCGGATGATCACTCGCTTCTCGTTGTGTACGGAGTAGACATGGCATTGCTGGAAATCACCGACCTGCACGCCACGGCTGGCGACACCGAAATTCTCAAGGGCATTTCGCTCAGCGTCGACGCCGGACAGGTCCATGCGATCATGGGACCCAACGGATCGGGAAAGAGTACGTTGGCGCAAGTGATCGCCGGACATCCGGCGTACACAGTGACGCGCGGCAGCGTCACGTTCGACGGCAAGGACTTGCTTGACATGGAGGCCGAGGAGCGCGCGCATGCCGGCGTCTTTTTGGCGTTTCAGTATCCGGTGGAAATCCCCGGCGTCACCAATGCCTACTTCCTGCGGAGCTCCTACAACGCAATCCGCAAGGCGCGCGGCCTCGAGGAGCTCGACCCGATCGACTTCCTCGATCTCCTCGAGCAGCGGCTGCAGGTGGTCGAGTGGGGCCCCGAAATCATGGAGCGCGCCGTCAACTTCGGCTTTTCCGGCGGCGAGAAGAAACGCAACGAAATCCTGCAGATGGCGGTCCTCGAGCCGCGCCTCGCCGTACTCGATGAAACCGACTCCGGCCTCGACATCGACGCGCTTCGCGTGGTGGCCAAGGGCGTCAATGCGCTGCGTCGTCCCGACAGCGCGACCTTGCTGGTCACGCACTACCAGCGACTGCTCGACTACATCGTGCCCGACAAGGTGCATGTCCTTGCCGGCGGCCGCATCGTCAAGTCGGGCGGCAAGGAGCTCGCGCACCAACTCGAAGCACGCGGGTATGAGTGGCTGACGGGATGACGACCGCCGCACCCGACGTGCCGGTGCCGACGGTTCGCCGGACTCTGCGCGGCTTTCCCGAACTTGCTGCGGAGGTTCGCGATCGGGCCCCGGCGCCGGCGTGGCTCGCCGGTGCCCGTGAGGACGCGACTTCCTTCTTCGCCGAGGTGGGACTGCCGGGATCGAAGGACGAGGAGTGGCGCTTCACGTCGCTGCAGGGCCTGGCGGCAGCGTCCTTTGCACCGCCACGATCGCCCGCGGTTGTCGATCGCACAACGGTCGCGCCGTTTCTTATCGAGCATGACCGCTGGCCGCGACTCGTCCTCGTCGATGGTCGCGTCGACCTGACGCTCTCACACCTTCCCGACATTGCGGGCGTCACCTGGGGTTCGCTGGCGGACGCCATCGGTGGGGGCAATGCATTGGTCGAGCAGCACCTCTTCCAGACGGTGCCGGTCGAGGCCAACGCGTTCACTGCCATCAACGCGGCCCTCTTTGTCGACGGCGCGTTCCTGCGCGTGGCCCCTGGTGTGGTCGTTTCCGATCCACTGCAGATTCTTCACGTCACCACCACCGGCGCAACCAACAGCGTCGTCGCGCCCCGGATGCTCCTGCTCGTCGAGCCGGGAGCGTCTGCTACGGTGGTAGAAACGTTCGCCTTTGCCGGTGGCGGGCATGCCGCAGGGGCACACCCCTACCTGCTCGATGTCTGCGCCGAGGTTGTTGTCGGCGCCGGCGCCCGGCTGGAACACATCCGCGTCCAACGCGATGCGACCAGCGCGTGGCACGTCGGGTTTACCGGCGTGACCCAGGATCGCGATTCCCACTATCGGGCCTTCACACTCGCGCTCGGCGGGCGTCTCTCGCGCCACGACCTCCACGCCCGCCTTGGCGCGCCGCACGTCGAGACGCTGCTTTACGGGCTGTATCTGGGCCAGAATGAGCAGCTTGTCGACAACCACACCGTGATCTATCACGACCATCCCGATTGCAACTCGTGGGAAGTCTACAAGGGCGTGCTGACCGACCGCGCGCACGGAGTGTTCAACGGCAAGGTGATCGTGCAGCCGGCGGCGCAGAAAACCGACGCGAAGCAGACCAATCGCAACCTGCTGCTCTCCGACACTGCCAGAGTCGACACCAAGCCCCAACTCGAGATCTTCGCCGACGATGTGCGCTGTACCCACGGCGCCACCATCGGCAAGCTCGACGAGCAGCAGCGCTTCTACCTGCGTACGCGCGGCATTGCCGGACACGAAGCCCAGGTGATGCTGATTTCCGCGTTCGTCTCGGAGGTGCTGGTCGAGATCGAACAGCCGCGCATCCGCTCAGCCCTGCAGCAGCTGGTGCACGGCGAAATGCATGCGCTGATCCGGTGATCGCGATGAACACCCCGGGTGCGAGCGCGCTGGTTGACCGGGAATTCCAGGTCGTGGATGTTCGCGACCAGTTCCCGATTCTCTCGGCCAGGTCGAGGGGCAGGCCGCTCGTGTATCTCGACAGCGCCGCGACGGCGCAGAAGCCGCAGAGCGTCATCGACGCGGTGGCAAACTTCTACCGCAACGAAAACGCCAACATCCATCGCGGCGTATACCAGCTGAGCGAGCGTGCGACCCTTGCCTGGAATGCCGCGCGCGTGGAGTGCGCCCGGTTTATCGGTGCGTCCGATCCTGATGAGGTCGTGTTCGTGCGCGGCACCACTGAGGCGATCAACCTGGTGGCGCAGAGTTATCTGCGCCCCCGCGTCGGGACAAACCCGGTCGTGCTGGTTACCGAGATGGAGCACCACGCCAACATCGTCCCTTGGCAGCTGGCCGGTGCGCAGACGATTGCGATACCGATCTCGGATCGTGGGGAGCTCGACCTCGACGCGGCGCGCGCGTTGCTGGCGACCGGTCCGCTGCTCCTCGCCATCGCGCACGTCTCGAACACCCTGGGGACCGTCAATCCGGTGGCCGCGCTCTGTGCGATGGCGCAAGCAGCCGGGGTGCCGGTGCTCATCGACGGCGCGCAGGCCGCGCCGCACCTGGTCATTGACGTCGAAGCGCTGGGCTGTGATTTCTACTGCTTTTCGGGGCACAAGGTGTTTGGCCCGACCGGTATTGGCGTGCTCTGGGCTCGCGCCGAGCACCTGGCATCGATGCCGCCGTACCAGGGCGGCGGCGACATGATCGAGGAAGTCACGTTCGAGCGCACCACGTACGCGCCAGCGCCGGGGAAGTTCGAGGCCGGCACACCCCATATTGCCGGGGCCGTTGGCCTGGCGACAGCGCTGCGCTGGCTCGACTCGCTCGACCGCGATGCGGTTCGCGCCCACGAGGAAGAGCTCCGCGACTACGCGATCGAGCGTTTGTCGGAGCTGCCTGCCGTTCGCCTGGTCGGCACGGCTCCCGAAAAGGCGGCGGTCATCGCCTTCACCGTCGACGGCGCGCATCCGCATGACATTGCATCGCTGCTCGACGGCGAGGGCATCTGCGTGCGCGCCGGCCATCACTGTACCCAGCCGCTTCACCGCCGGCTGGGCCTCGCCGCCACCGCGCGCGCGTCATTCACGCTCTACAACACTCGCGCTGAAGTCGATGCGCTCGCCGCCGGACTGGCACTGGTCAGCACGGTGTTCGGCCGATGAGCACCATGGCCGAGCTGTACCAGAGCGTGATCGTCGAACACGATCGCAGCCCACGGAACTTCCGTCGTCTCGAACAGCCGACGCATCGCGCCGAGGGGCGTAACCCGCTCTGTGGTGATGTGGTCTCGGTCGAGCTCGACGTCGACGCCGATGGCCACATCCGCGACATCGCGTTCCAGGGCAGTGGCTGCGCACTCTCGCGCGCATCCGCCTCGATGATGACGACGGCACTCAAGGGCAGGACGACCGCCGAAGCGGACGATCTCTTCCGGCGTTTTCATGCGCTCCTGACTGGATCTGGTGCCGAGTCCCCCGAGCTCGGGCGACTGGTGGCCTTTCGCGGTGTGGCGGCATTCCCGATGCGCGTGAAGTGCGCCACCATGGCGTGGCACGCGCTCAAAGAGGCGATCACTGCGCCACCGGAATGAACTGGTAGTGTCTGCATACATGTCGCGTATCTCGAACCGGAGTTGTACATGCCGTACCCTGAAATGATGGTCAAGCCGATGCGTGAGGAGCTCACCCGCCTCGGCGTCGAAGAGCTGCGTTCCGTGCCCGAGGTCGATGCGGCGCTTGGCGCAGCGTCCGGCACTGCGCTCGTCTTCGTCAACTCTGTCTGCGGCTGCGCGGCCGGCATGGCCCGCCCGGCGCTTGCCAAGGCACTCGGACATCCGGTTCGCCCGGCAAAGCTCTATTCGGTGTTTGCGGGACAGGATCTCGACGCCACCGCGCGCGCTCGCTCGTACTTCGGTGAGTACCAGCCGTCGTCGCCGTCGGTCGCGCTGCTCAAGGATGGCGAGGTCGTCGCCTTCGTTCACCGGCATCAGATCGAGGGGCGCCATCCTGATCAGATCGCCGCTGCCCTGGAACAGGCTTTCGACGCGCATTGCGGATGAGTGGGCACGTCTTCCATCCCGGTCACGACGAACTGCATGGGGTGACCGTCGTGATCGCCGGTGCCAGCGGGCGCACCTACCTCGGCCGCTGGCATGAACGCGGTCCGCGCGGGGTCACGATGAAGAACGTCGCGATTCATGACCCCGCACACGAGCCGGTGCCCGTGGTGGCGTGGCTGGCGCGCCAGCGGAAATTCGGCGTGGCCGCGAGCGAACAGATGATCGTCGTTCCCAACGACGAAGCTGGAGACGTCACCCTCTTCGATCCGACCGAGGCTCCATGATTGCTGCGCTTGCCGTGGATCATGTCACCAAGCGGTTCGATGGCCACACGGCCGTCAAGGACCTTTCCTTCTCGGTTCCGTCGGGGTGCATCTTCGGCCTGCTCGGGCCGAACGGCGCGGGAAAGTCGACCACGATCCGCATGATCATGGACATCATCGAGCCCGACGAGGGAACGATCTCGTTGTTCGGTACGTCGTCCTCGTCGCGCGCGCTATCGCGGCGGGTCGGCTTCCTGCCGGAAGAACGCGGGCTGTACCGGAAGATGAAAATCCTCGAACACCTGGTCTTCCTGGGCGAGGTGAAGGGGATGCGAGCCGCCGATGCGCGCGTCAAGGCCGATCTCTGGCTGCAGCGACTTGGACTGAGCGACTGGCGGATGAAGCGCGTCGAGGATCTGTCGAAGGGGATGCAGCAGAAGATCCAGTTTGCCGGAACCCTGATTCACGACCCGGAACTGGTGATTCTCGACGAGCCGTTCTCCGGCCTCGACCCCGTCAACCTGCAGGTGATGAAGGATGTGGTCGTCGAGATCGCGCGCAGCGGCCGCACGGTGCTGTTCTCGACCCATATCATGGAACAGGCCGAACGCATGTGCGACCGCATCGTCATCATCGCGCGCGGCGAAAAGGTCGTCGACGGAACGGTCAGCGACGTCAAGGCAGGCTTCGGCGACCGACCGATTGCACTCACCTTCGGCGACGGCCGCGAGGCGGCGGCGCGCATCCTTGCCGATCGCGCGATGATCGCCAAGGTCGATGACTATGGGGCAAGCGCCGAAGTCGTGCTCGCTCCGGGTGTTGCAACCGGTGCGCTGCTGCGGGCGCTGGTGCAGGCCGGTGTCGACCTGACGCGATTCGAAGTCGTCGAACCGTCGCTGCAGTCGATCTTCATTGCCAAGGTGGGAAACGCCGCCACGCCGGCGCGCTCGGAGGCTGCATGAACAAGGTCTTCGTCGTGATGCGCCGCGAGTTTCTCGCCCGCGTCCGCACCCGCGCATTCATCGTGCTCACGATTCTCTTTCCCGTGGTGATGGTGGCGTTCTCGGTACTGCCGGCGCTGCTGTCGCGCGGCGCCAATCGCACCAGCCGCGTCGCCATTGTCGACGCAACCGGCGACAGCCTCGGGGTGCGCGTCGAGGCGGCACTGGCGCGTGAGCGCCTCTCGCGTGACAGCGTCAGCCTCCCGCGATACCAGGTGGAGCGCGTGGTTGCGGGGCCCGCGAATCTCGCGCGAGTGCGTGATTCGCTGGTGGCCCGTACCGGCGTGAGCCACGACGCGCAATCGTTCGACGGCGTGCTGGTGCTCACGGATTCCACCCTCACCACCGGTCGGCTGGAGTATCTCGGCAGCAACACCAGCGCGTTTGAAGCGATGGGACAGATCGAAGGCACGATTTCCCAGACGATGATTGGCCGGCGCCTCGAGCGCGCGGGTGTCAACCCGGCGGTCATGACCGGCGCGATGCGACCCGCCGACATGAAGACCATCAAGGTCAGCGATGGCAAGGCGACCGGGCAAAGCGGCATGACGTCGTTCTTCATCGCCTATTTCATGGGATTCATTCTCTACTTCGCGATGATACTCTACGGGCAGCAGACGCTGACGTCGGTCGTGGAAGAGAAGACGTCGCGCATCATGGAAGTGCTTGCCTCTTCGCTGCGACCATTCGAGATGCTGCTGGGCAAGGTGATCGGCGTCGGTTCGGTCGGTCTGCTGCAGCTGGCGATCTGGGGCGGATCGATCTTCCTCGTCAGCAGCCAGCGCGTGCATATCGGACAGCTGCTGCATGTCAGTGCCGATGCAATCCAGCAGTTCCCGATCCCCTCGATGCCGCCAGATCTGCTGGCGATCTTTCTGGTGTACTTCGTCCTTGGCTTCCTGTTGTACGGCGCCGTCTACGCGGCTGTGGGATCGATGTTCAACACCACCCAGGATGCACAGCAGGCATCGATGTTCGTGCAGATGGTGATCATGGTCGGCTTCTTCACACTGTTCGCGGTACTGAAGGATCCGACCGGCAGCCTCGCCGTGACGATGTCGTTCATACCCTTCTTCTCCCCATTCATCATGCCGGCGCGCTGGTCACTGACGGCGGTGCCGACGCTCGAGCTCGCGATCTCCCTGTCGCTGAGCGTACTAGCGCTCCTGGCGGTCACCTGGCTTGCGGGGCGGATCTACCGCACCGGCATCCTGATGTACGGCAAGAAGCCTTCGATGATGGAAGTCGTGCGCTGGGTCCGCTCAAAGTAGAGGCAGGCGACGCGAATTTGCTCACACCAAAATCCTGTAACTTGTTGTTCCACATGTAGTTACACACCAAAACTGGACAACAAGCCGCTGCCAGCGCATCTGCGCGTTTCACGTGAAACGCGCATTGCCGTATCCGCCGGCTGAGAATAGCTTGGTGCGTCTCCCTCCACTGGCACTCATGGCCCGCACCATCGCAATTGCAAACCAGAAGGGCGGGGTCGGCAAGACGACGACCGCCATCAATCTCGCCGCGTCACTGGCGATCGCCGAGCGGAAGACGCTTCTGGTAGACGCGGATCCGCAGGGGAATGCAACCTCTGGCGTCGGCATCGACAAGGCGGCGTTGACCGCGTCACTGTATGACGTCATGATCGATGGAGCGCTCGCAAAGGACGTCATCCGGCCAGATCCCCAGCTTCCGTTTCTGCATGTGCTCCCTGCCACTCAGGATCTTGTCGGCGCCGAACTCGAGCTGATTGGCCTCGAGCAGCGCGAGACCATTCTCCGCCGGGCGCTCGCGTCCGTCCAGGCCGACTACGAATTCATCTTGATCGATTGCCCGCCATCACTCGGTTTGGTTACGCTCAACGTGCTCACAGCTGCGGATGCCGTCATCATCCCCATTCAGTGCGAATATTATGCGCTTGAGGGGATCTCTCAGCTCCTGAATACCGTCAGGCTGGTCCAGCAAAATTTCAATCCCGACTTCCAGATCGATGGCGTACTCCTCACCATGTTTGACAACAGGCTCAACCTTTCCCGCCAAGTGGTTGGCGAGGCTCGGGAGTACTTCGGTGCCAAGGTATTCCGGACGGTGATTCCTCGAAACGTCCGTCTGGCAGAAGCTCCATCCTTCGGAAAGCCGATCCTGCTCTACGACGTACAGTCGATTGGTGCCAAGAGCTATCTTGCTGTAGCGCAAGAGGTTATGAAGCGAACTGACGCACTTGGTGGCGGCCGCAGCCGCAAGGAGGACTCATGAGCGACAGCAAACGGCTGGGTCGCGGCCTTGAGGCACTGCTCGGACCCATCTCGCGTGAGGCGGCCGAGGCGACCGGCGCGCTTCGCGACTTGAATGTCAATTCCATCGCCCCGAATCCCTTCCAGCCGCGTCGATCCTTCGACGACGCGGCGCTCGCCGAGCTCGCGGCGTCGATTGCGGCATCTGGCCTCCTGCAGCCTATCACCGTGCGCGCGGTTGGCTCGCGGTTCGAGCTCATCGCCGGCGAACGCCGCTGGCGTGCGGTGCAGCGACTGGGTTGGGCGAAGATTCCCGCCATCGTCCGCGACTTCGATGACCAGACCGCGCTGTCCGTGGCCCTGATCGAGAACCTTCAGCGTGACGACCTCAGTGCGCTGGATGCCGCGCAGGGATACCAGCGCCTCGTCTCGGAGTTCAACGTCTCGGCAGCTGAGGTGGCACGCCTGGTTGGCAAAGATCGGTCAACCATCGCTAACACTCTGAGATTGTTGAAGTTACCCGTAGACGTGCAGACCCTCTTGCAGGGCCGGCAGCTTTCCGAGGGGCACGCGCGCGCGTTGCTGGCTGTGGAAGACGCGGCCCAGGTGTCGCGCCTCGCGCACCGTGCCGTGGAGCAGGGATGGTCGGTGCGCGAGGTCGAAGCTGTCGTGCGGGGCGAGTCGCCCGACAAGTCGCGGGGCCGGATGATGAAAAAGCCCGCACCGCAAAAGCCTGCCTCGGCCGATGCGCGCCGCGTGGAGGAAGCGTTGCGCCAGCGGCTTGGCACCGACGTTCGCCTCACGGCCAAGCGACGGGGTCGCGGTCTCCTCGCCATCTCCTACTACTCCAATGACGATCTCGCGCGGCTGCTGGAAGTCATCCTCGGCCATCCATTCGAGGGCTAGACGCATGGGCTTGCCGTCGGTGATGCTCAGTGCGCTGGTGTTCGTTGCAGCATGTGCCGGCACACCGCGAGCCGCCCCGCCACTGACCTTCAAGGTTGGGCTGGTCACCCCGGGGTCAGTCAGCGACGCCGCCTGGAATGCCGGCGCGTATGCTGGCCTGCAAGAGATCCGCGACTCTCTCGGCGCATCGATCTCGCATATCGAAGCGCATACTCCTGCCGAACAGGAAGAGGCGCTTCGCAGCTACGCACTGCAGGGATACCGTATCGTCTTTGGCCATGGCTACGAATTCCAGCAACCGGCAGAACGCGTTGCGCGAGACTATCCGTCGACCGTTTTCGTCATCACCAGCGGCGAGCGGGTGGCCGGCAACGTGGTGCCGCTGATCTTTCGCATTCACGAAGCGACATATCTCGCCGGGATGCTCGCCGGTGCGATGACGCATACGGGCAAGATCGGTTTCATCGGCGGCATGGAGCTGCCGCCGATCAAGCTCGGCTACGCCGGCTGGCTCGCCGGTGCGAAGTCGGTGCGCCCGGGGATCGAGAGCCGCCTCGCGTACCTCAACACATTCGACGATGCGGCGGCTGGCAAGGAGGCCGCGCTCGCGATGATCCGGGCGGGGGTCGACCAGCTGCATCACAACGCCGACGCGGCGGCGCTCGGCGTCTTCTCGGCCGCGCGCGAATCGCCAGGGGTCTTCGTGTATGGCGCCAACGGAGATCAGGCAGCACTTGCTCCCGATCGCGTGCCCGGCTCGGCGGTCGTCGACTTGCCCCGGGCGCTGTTGCTGGTCAGCAGGGAAGTGCAGGCTGGATCGTTCGCGCCGCACGTCGAGAGCTTCGGCC
>JBEPVV010000010.1:0-13937 GCA_041690795.1 Gemmatimonadota bacterium
TATTTTTATACGAGACCGGCTCCACACATTTCCGTCCCCGCCCGCACCCCCCGCGGGGCGCACGACAGGATCGAGTCCGTCCATCGGTTCATCGAGAATCAGGAGGTCGGGCTTCTGGCAGAGCGCCAGCAACAGCATCAACTTGGCGGTTTCGCCCTTCGAGAGTCCCGAGACTTTCTGCTGCGAACGCAACCGGAAGGAATCGAGGAGTTCGATCGCCCAGCGTTGATCCCACGAGGGGTAGAATGCGCGATGGAATGCCATCGACTCGGCCACGGTGAGATAGCGGTGCAGGTGCGGTCGATCGGGGATGACGCCGGTGCGCTGGAGCGCCGCCGGCAGTTCGTCCGGAATCGGATGGCCGAGGAGCTTGATGGTGCCTGCCCGGGGGCGGAGCAGGCCAAGCAGCAGACGTATCGTCGTGGTCTTGCCGCAGCCGTTGGGACCAAGAAATCCATACAGGGCGCCCGCCGGTACCGTCAGCGACACATCATCGATGGCAAACTCGCCGCTGGTGCGATACTGCAGTCCACGGGTTTCGATTGCGGTACTCACGCTGTGCCTCCATCAAGTTCATGCCGGATGGCGTCCCGGATTTCCTGGCGCGACAGGCCAAGGCGCGCGGCGTCGGCGAGCATCTGCCGCGCCAGCCGGCGAGCCTGGGTGATCCGTTCGCGGCTCCGGGCCTCGGTCGGCACCGTCTTTACGAAGGTGCCCGCGCCCTGCCGCAGTTCGACGAAACCTTCTTCCTCCAGCGCCCGGTATGCCTGCATGACTGTCGCCGGGTTGATCCGCACCCGCCCCGCCAGTTCTCGCACCGACGGCAGCAGGTCGCCGGCGCGGAGCTCGCCGGTGGCCACACCCGCCTTGACCCGGAGGGCGATCTGCTCGTAGAGCGGTACCGGACTTTTGGGATCGAGGTCGTCGAGCATGCAGCTCCGATCAGTGTATCACTGTACTGATACACTAAGGCGGTAGTGACAGGGTGTCAAGGGACAACCCGTGAGCAGCGTTATCGTTCCCGAATGCCACCACGCCTGGCCACGACCGGCGATGTTCCCGCGCTGGTCCACGTGATCAACCGCGCCTATGTCGTCGAGCGATTCTTCGCTCGCGGCGATCGGACCGACGCCGAAGAGATTCGCCGGCGAATGGCTGCGCCAGGGAGTGCCTTCCTGGTGATCGAGGCCGATGATGGCCGTGCGCTCGATGCCGCGGTCCAGGTAACGATCGAAGGCAAGCGCGGCCACTTTGCCATGCTGTCGGTCGATCCTGACCAGCAGAGGCGCGGCTTGGCCAGAGTGCTCATTGGCGCCATCGAACAGCATTGCCGCCACGCAGGTTGCAGCGAGCTCGACCTCGATATCGTCGACCTGCGCACCGAACTACCCGCGTTCTATGCACGATTCGGATTCGCTGTCCTCGGGCCGCTGGCGTTTCCCGATCCCGACAAGCTGACGCAGCCGGCGCACTTGATCCGGCTGACGAAAGCTCTCGCGTGATCGAGGGGCGTCCGAGTCACACAGCGCTGCGCGTCGCCACCCACCGCGCCGCGCACCAGCTCCTGGACACGCCGGTTGTCTTCCACGATCCGCTCGCGCTCGCGATCCTCGGACCCGAGGCTGCCGCAGGCGTTCGGGCCAACCCGGGTGGGTCGGAGCGAAGCATCGTCGGCCCGTATCTCCGCGCATTTCTTGCGGCGCGCAGCCGCGTCGCCGAGGACACGCTTCAAGCGCTGCACGGAGCACGCGTGACGCAGTACGTCGTGCTCGGCGCCGGACTCGATACCTTCGCGTATCGCAATCCATATATGCCGTCGTCGCTTCGCATCTTTGAGGTCGACCACCCGTCGACCCAGGAGTGGAAGCGAAATCAGCTTGCCGCCGCGGGAATACCGCTGCCGCCGAATCTCACCTTCGTTTCGGTCGATTTCGAGCGCCAGAGCCTGCGCGCCCAACTCGAGTACGGCGGCCTTCGCGCCGACGAGGGAACTTGCTTCGCGTGGCTCGGCGTGACCCCGTACCTGACGCGTGACGCAATCGACGAGACGCTGGCGATCATCGCCGACTTCTGCAGACTGGGGGGTGGCGTCGTCTTCGACTACGCCGTGCCTCCCGAAACGCTGGGAATCGCCGGTCGCGCCGTGGTGACCGCGATGGCCACGCGGGTGAAGAGAATCGGCGAGGAGTGGAAGAGCTGGATCGTGCCGGAGCAGATTGTCCGGCAGATGCGCGACCTCGGCTTCAACGACGTAGTCGATCTCGATGGCGTCGCACTCAATGCGCGATACTTTGCGGGCCGGTCCGACGGGCTTCGCGTCGGGGATGCGGCGCACGTGCTCCGGGCCGTGAGACGTTGAGGCCGTGTATCCATCTGCGACGTTGCCGCCGTGACGTGTTGGAAGCGCTACTTTCCGCGATCCCCCCGCCCTGACCGCACTGCAAGGAGTCGATGATGTTGCGCCAATGGCTTGCGCCCGCACTCATGCTCGGATTGACCACCGCCCTCTCCGCCCAGCAGCTGGCGCCAGAACAAATCGACTCCGCGATCAACGGCCGGATCCGCGCCGAAGCGATGCAGCACTCGAAGCTGATGTGGATCGAGCACTTTCTCACAGACGTCTACGGACCGCGGCCAATCGGTTCGCCCAATCATGTGGCGGCGGCCAACTGGGCGGCAAAGACGATGACCAGCTTCGGGATGCAGAACGCGCATCTCGAACCGTTCACCTGGCGCGGCGTGGGCTGGCTGCCGGGCAAAGCGACCGGATTCATCATTTCGCCAGTCCATGCCAACCTCAAGTTCGAAGCCGTACCGTGGTCGCCATCGACCAACGGGACAGTGCGAGGACAGGTCGTCAGCGTGGTGGCACCGGAAAATCCCACTGAAGCAGAACTGACGGCGTATCTCGAGCGGATGGCACCGCGCGTCAAGGGCGCGATAGTCATGGTTGGCGCACCGCCATCGGTTCCGGTCAACTTCAACGAGCGCCCAAAGCGCACGCCTGACGAGCAGGCGAAGGCGCGTTACGGGCCGAGCGATCCCAACGCTCCTGCCGGTGCGCGCGGCGGACGGGGCGGCGGTCCGGGCGGACGTGGTGGTTCGGGTGCGCCATCGGCGCCAGCCGAGGGCCGCGTGCCGGCAGCGTTGGTGAATCAGCGAATCGCTGCGCTCGTGCGCGACAACCCTCCCGCGCTTCGCCTCGTTGCACAGGGTGGCGGGCGCATTCCCGGGGTTATTGTGGCGCAGAACGGCGCCGGACAGATCTACGACGACAGCACGCCGCAGTCACCCGCGGTGATTCTCCGGACAGATGATTACGGCCGCATCTTCCGCATCATCCAGGACAGCACGCCAGTGTCGGTCGAGTTCAACATTGCCAACCAGTACTTCCCTCAGGGCAAGACGTCGTACGTCACAGTGGCGGAGATTCCGGGCACCGACAAGGGCGACGAAGTCGTCATGCTCGGCGGGCATCTCGATTCGTGGACCAGCGCCACCGGCGCCACGGACAACGCCATCGGGTGCGCCATCATGATGGAAGCCGCGCGAATTCTCGAATCGATCGGGGCCAAACCGCGCCGCACCATTCGTGTCGCGCTCTGGAGTGGCGAGGAGGAGGGCCTGCTCGGCTCCTTCGCCTACGTGAAGAATCATTTCGGCTCGGCCGAATCACCGACGAAGGAATTCGACAAGCTCGACGCCTACTGGAATATCGACGACGGCACCGGCCTGGTTCGCGGCGCCTCGATCTTCGGACCGCCGAGCGCGGCCGCGATTCTCGCGCAGTACCTCAAGCCGTTCGAGGACTGGGGAGTGTACGGTGCGAATCCGTCAACGGCCCGGGTCGAGGGTGGAAGCGACAACGGGGCATTCGCCGTTGCCGGGTTGCCGGGGATCGGCACGCAACAGGATCCGATCGAATACAACAGCACCACGTGGCACACCAATCTCGACACCTACGAGCGCATCGTACCCGACGACGTGATGAAGAACGCAGCGATCACGGCGTCGGTGATGCTTCACCTCGCGAATCGCGATGCCATGTTGCCGCGATTCGCGCCGGGCGAGATGCCGGCTGTGCCGGCTGCGCGTCCGCGTCCCGGCGCGCCGGTACCGGTGCTCACGGCGCTGGCGCATGTCTATGCCGTGACGAAGGCAAAGCTCTTTTCGGTGCGCGCCCCCGGCCTGCTGGGCCCGCCAGCGCGCGGCGCTGACATGGCACCGGTCACCGCCATGGCGACGCGCACGACGCACGGAACGGTGATCGTGCGCGGTGATGGGACGTTCAACTACACGCCGCGCGCGGGATTCGTAGGAACCGACTCGTTCACCTACACGGTCAGTCGCGACGGAACGACCAGCAGTCCCGCAACGGTAACGTTGCTGGTGCGCTGATCGACGTCATCAGTACCCGGCAGCGTCACGCCATGTCGGCATGTCAACAATGACGAACGCGGACCGACGCGATTGCTTTCCGGCATCATGCGCGGCACACCAGCCCGGCAACATCTGACGGAGCACCCTTTCGCGCGCCATACTGGTGCACCTGCGGCAGCGACGCGGCCAACAGCGAGACGGAGAGGCTGTCACCGATGACGCGCCCGGTCACCCGCACTGGGGACTTGCTATACGAGCTGTTGGGCAGCGTGTCGCGGTTGCCGCCGATGCCGCGCAGCGTATCGGTGAAAGCGAATTGCCCCGAGGCATCGAGGCGGAGCGGCGTTGCCGCCCTCACGAAGGCTCCGCAGGCGAGCTGGATGTCGACGGCGGCGGGCGTTGAACGAACGAGGATTTCGTGCCCGCCCCAGCTGCCCAGCGCCGAGGGGTCGACACCGTCACTGCTGCAGGCGGCGAGGGTGCCGAGGACAAGGGTCGCGACGATTGCGTAACGCATGGGAGTGCCGCTTTCGAATGGGGGGATTCATCTAATGTAGCGCCCGCGCCGCGACTGTCATCCCACCGATGCCGGACCCGTCATATTATCCCCCGCTTCCTTCCCTCGCCCTGGATATTCGATGGCCTTGCTGGGCATGCAGGACGTTTCGATCACCTTTGGCGGCCCGCCGCTCCTGGATCGTGCCAATTTCTCGATCGATCGCGGCGAACGGGTCTGCCTTCTGGGCCGGAACGGCGCCGGCAAGAGCACGATCATGAAGCTGCTCGACGGCACGCTGCTTCCCGATGCCGGGGAGATTGTACGCCAGTCGGGCGTCACCGTCGCGCGGCTGGAGCAGGAAGTGCCCGAGGGCGTGGCGGGGACGGCGTTCGACGTGGTAGCGGTTGGCCTGGGCGAATCGGGGCGCCTGCTGGCACGCTATCACGAGGCCAGCCACCGGGTACAGGTCGATGCAACCGACGCTGCACTGCGCGAGCTGGCACGCCTTCACGACGCCCTCGACGCCGCCAACGCCTGGCAGGTGCAGTCGCGCGTCGAGACGGTGCTCGATCATCTCGGTCTCGATCCGGAAGCAGTTTTCGATCGCGCGAGCGGCGGCCAGAAACGGCAGACGCTGCTGGCGCGCGCGCTGGTGCGCGCACCCGACGTCCTCCTCCTCGACGAGCCCACCAACCATCTCGACATCTCGGCCGTCGAGTGGATGGAGAACTACCTGATCGACAGCGGCACTACGCTGGTCTTCGTCACCCACGATCGCGCCTTCCTCCGGCGGGTGGCCACGCGAATCGTGGACCTTGATCGTGGCCGCCTGGTCGACTGGGGCACCGACTACGACACCTACCTCGAGCGTAAGGAAGCCTCGCTCGCCAACGAGGAACGGGAGTGGGCGCTCTTCGACAAGAAGCTGGCACGTGAAGAAACGTGGATCCGCACCGGCATCAAGGCACGACGGACCCGCAATGAAGGGCGGGTCCGCTCACTGGAACGCCTGAGGCTTGAACGCGCCGCCCGCCGCGAGCGGCCTGGGACCGTCACCATTCGCGCGCAGGAGGCGGATCGCTCGGGGCGACTGGTGGTCGAAGCGAAGGGCGTGAATTTCTCGCACGGTCCGCGCCCGATTGTGAAAAATTTCACAACCACGATTACTCGCGGCGATCGGATCGGACTGATCGGCCCCAACGGCTCCGGCAAGACCACCTTGCTCCGGCTCCTGCTCGCCGAACTGGCGCCCGATTCCGGCACCATTCAGCTGGGCACCAACCTCGAGGTGGCGTACTACGACCAGCTTCGCGAGCAGCTGGATCCCGAGAAGAGCGTGCTGGAGAACATCGGCGACGGCAGCGAGTACATCGAGATCGGCGCCAATCGCAAGCACGTGCTGGGTTACCTGCAGGACTTTCTCTTCTCACCCGATCGCGCACGCACCCCCGTCCGCGTGCTGTCCGGGGGAGAGCGCAACCGGTTGCTGCTGGCGCGGCTCTTCACTCGTTCGTTCAACCTGCTGGTGCTCGACGAGCCAACCAATGACCTCGACATCGAGACACTGGAGCTGCTCGAGGAGTTGCTGCTGGACTACACCGGCACGCTGCTCCTCGTCAGCCACGACCGTGCCTTTCTCGACAACGTCGTCACCAGCACGCTGGTGTTCGAGGGCGGCGGAGCGATCGGTGAGTATGTTGGCGGGTACAGCGACTGGATTCGCCAGCGAAAGCTGCTGACGCCGGCGCGGACCGCTCCGCAGCCAAAGGCCGCAGCGCCTGCCGCACCGGCCACGGGCACGCCGCGCAAGAAGCGGTCGATGAGCGCGAAGGAGCGCGAAGATCTTGCGTCGCTGCCCGACCGGATCGACCGGGCGGAGCGCGAACGCAACGGCCTGCACGCGATGCTCGGCAACCCGGTCTTTCTGCGCGATGGCACCGCAGTTGCCGCGGCAAAGTTGCGCCTCGCTGTGATCGAACACGAGATCACTGCGATGATGGTTCGCTGGGAAACGCTCGAAGCCAGGCGAGATGGATGATCGACCCACGACCCCGGAGCCGACTGATGCGATATCCAGAACGTGCGTGGATCCACGGTGCGATCATAATGGTGATGGCGGTGGCCTCGACTGACGTGGCTTATGCAGGCGCACAGTCGCCTGCAACGCACATTCGCACCCGATGGTCCGCCGACGTCCGCGCCGATCGGGTGCTGCCCGAGTATCCGCGACCACAGCTCGTGCGCAGTGCGTGGCAGAATCTCGATGGCCGGTGGGATTACGCCATCACTGCGCGCGACGCGGCCACACCGAAGCGCTGGAACGGCACGATCCTGGTTCCGTTTCCGGTCCAGTCGCAGCTGAGTGGAGTCGAGCGCCCTGTCAGCGAAACACAACGCCTCTGGTATCATCGCCGGTTCATTGCGCCGGCGCTCGCGCGTGGCCGCCACCTGCTCCTTCATTTCGGCGCGGTCGACTGGGAGACCCACGTCTTCCTCAACGGCAAGCCAGTCGGCGAGCATCGCGGCGGTTACGACCCCTTTACCATAGACATCACTGCGGCGCTGCGCGCCGGCGGAGCACAGGAACTTCTGATTTCAGTGTGGGACCCGACCGACAAGGGTCCGCAGCCGCGTGGCAAGCAGGTGCTCAAGCCCAACGGCATCTGGTACACGGCGGTGAGCGGAATCTGGCAGACGGTGTGGCTGGAGCCGGTGCGTGCAGCGCACATCAGCGAAATCGTCGCGACGCCAGACATCGACTCCAGCACGGTCTCACTGCACGTCACGGTCGACGGTGCGGCGACAGGCATGCGCGTACACGCCACCGTGCTGAACGGAAACGCCGCAGTAGTATCGGGGGATGGAGTGGGCGATCGCGACATCGTCCTTCGCCTTCCCGCACCGCACCTGTGGTCACCGCGCGATCCCTTCCTCTATGACCTGCGCGTGTCACTCGCGACCGGCGACACCGTGCGCAGCTACTTCGGCATGCGCAAGATCGCCGTCGGGCGCGATTCGGCGGGCGCGCCTCGTCTCCTGCTCAACAACCACGCACTGTTCGAGTACGGCATGCTCGACCAGGGGTGGTGGCCCGACGGACTGTACACCGCACCGACCGACGCCGCGCTGCGCTTCGACCTGGAGACCATGAAACAGCTGGGCTTCAACATGGTCCGCAAGCACGTGAAGGTCGAGCCAGCCCGCTGGTACTACCACGCCGACCACCTCGGCATGCTGGTGTGGCAGGACATGCCGAGCGGGGACAACAATTCCGCGGAGGGGCGTGCGGAGTTCGAGAGTGAATTGCACCGGATGATCGACAACCTGCGCAATCATCCGTCGATTGTGATGTGGGTGCCGTTCAACGAAGGCTGGGGGCAGCACGACACCGAGCGCCATGTCGCGTGGATCAAGGAGCACGATCCGACGCGACTGGTAGACAATTCCAGTGGCTGGACCGACCATCATGTGGGCGATGTCTCGGATATCCACGTCTACCCCGGCCCGGGGATGCCGCCAGTCGAGCACGATCGCGCGGCGGTGCTCGGGGAATTCGGCGGGCTGGGATTGCCGATTGCGGGCCATACCTGGGTCGACCGGAACAACTGGGGGTACCGGACTTTCGCCTCGCGCGACACGCTCGCGTTCGCCTATCACGACCTGCTGACGCAACTCCGCGGACTCGTCGGGGATGGACTGGCCGCAGCCATCTACACCCAGACGACCGACGTCGAGATTGAAGTCAACGGATTGATGACGTATGATCGCGAGGTCATCAAGCTGTCGCCGACCGCACGCGCGGATGCCGCGGCACTCTTCGGGCGACTGCCGCACACCCGACCCGCAGAACCGACATCGCAACTGGCGGGGCAGTCGTGGCGCTATGCCATGAGCGCCCCGGACTCGACCTGGTTCACGACGACGTTCAACGACCACGGCTGGGACGAGGGCCCCGGAGGCTTCGGCACCGAAGACACGCCGGGCGCGGTGGTGCGAACGAAGTGGGCAACGCCCGATATCTGGCTGCGTCGTTCATTCACGCTGCCGTCGGCCGGGCTGGTCAACCCGCAGTGGCGGGTGCATCACGACGAAGATGCCGACGTATATCTCAACGGCGTCCTCGTCGCGCGCCTTCCGGGCTACTCGTCGGGATACATGCGGGTACCATTCTCGGCGGCAGCGATCGCGGCACTGCGAAGCGGTGCCAACCTGCTCGCCGTCCATGTACACCAGACAACGGGCGGACAGTACATCGACATCGGCATCGATGAGGTGATTGAACCATGAGCGTCGCGCGCACCCACCTGATCGCGCTGGCTGCCGCCGTCTCGGCGTGCGGTACGCGAGCTCCACGGACGGCACAGGGAGACAACGTGTCAGCTAAGCCCGGCATCACGCGCGAGCCATTCGGCATGGCCCCCGACAGCCAGCCGGCGGAGAGCTTTACGCTCACCAACGCGCACGCGATGCAGGTGCGGATCACCAACTATGGCGGCATCATCGTCTCGATCAGGGTGCCGGATCGCAACGGAGTGCTCGACGACGTGGTACTGGGATACGACTCGCTCGCCCAGTACGTCCGAAACTCGCCGTACTTCGGCGCCGTTGTCGGTCGGTACGGAAATCGTATCGCGCGGGGCAGGTTTACGCTGGACGGCACCGAGTACCATCTCGCCGTCAACAACGGTCCCAACGCGTTGCACGGGGGCCTGCGCGGTTTCGACAAGGTGGTCTGGCACGCCGAACCCGTGACGCACGGCGATACCGTCAGCCTCATTCTCACCCACGTCAGTCCCGATGGAGACCAGGGATATCCCGGCACCGTGCAGGCCACCGTGACCTACACGCTGTCACCGGCGAATGAGCTGCTCGTCGACTACCGGGCCACTACCGACAAGGCCACGCCGATCAACCTGACACAGCACACCTACTTCAACCTTGCCGGCGCCGGTAGCCGGGATGTGCTCTCGCACCTGATGATGATCGACGCCGATCGCTTCACACCGGTCGATTCGACCCTCATTCCCACCGGAGTGCTCCAGCCGGTCGACGGCACGCCATTCGACTTTCGAACGCCCACGCCGATCGGTGCGCGCATCGACGTCGTCGACACGCAGCTGAAGAACGCCGGCGGCTACGATCACAACTTCGTGCTCAACCACAAGAGAGACACTCTGGCGCTCGCGGCCCGCGTCACGGAGCCTGCAAGTGGCCGCACGCTGACGGTAACCACCACGCAGCCGGGCGTCCAGTTCTACACCGGGAATTTTCTCGACGGCACCATCACCGGAAAGAATGGACACGCGTACCTGCGGCGATACGGCTTCTGCCTCGAGACGCAGCACTTCCCCGATTCGCCCAATCGCGCAGACTTTCCCTCCACGATCCTGCGGCCCGGTACGGAGTATCATCAGAGCACCGTCTTTGCATTCGGTACCGAGCGGTGAGCGTGACCCTCGACGAGTTGCGCGACCAAGTGCTCTTCGCCAACCGCGAACTGGCGCGACGCGGCCTGGCGAAGTTCACCTTCGGCAACGCCAGCGCCATTGATCGGGAGAGCGGCCGGATCGTCATCAAGCCCAGCGGCGTGCCGTACGAGATGATGCGGACCGAGGACATGGTGGTGACCGATCTGGCCGGCGTGCGGATCGACGGCGTGCTGCGTCCATCATCCGATCTTCCGACGCATGCGGCACTGTATCGCGCCTTTCCTCACATCGGCGGGATCGTCCACACCCACTCGCACTACGCCACCGTGTGGGCCCAGGCGGAGCGTGACCTTCCCTGCCTCGGCACGACACACGCGGACTATTTCCACGGCGCCATTCCCGTCACCGCACCGATGCCGGATCACGCGGTGGCCGGGGAATACGAAGCCAACACGGCGACGGCGATCATCGAGCGTTTTGCGTCGCTCGATCCGGCGACGATGCGAGCCGTTCTCGTGGCGGGCCACGCCAGTTTCTGCTGGGATGTCAACGTGACGACCGCAGTCGAGACGGCGCTGATCCTCGAAGAGGTCGCTGAAATGGCCTATCACACCGTGGTGCTCAACGCCGAAGCGCGCGAGATCTCCGCCACCCTGCGCGACCGCCATTTTCGCCGCAAGCACGGAAAGGATGCCTACTACGGGCAGCCGTAGGCCGCCCGGTCAACGCGTGCGCACTTGCCGCGCGATCTCGCGCAGTGCCGGCAGCACGTCGCCCATGGGAATCGCGCTCGATCCGCGAACCCCCATCGCAAAATAGAGTTCCCGGTAGATCGCAAAGAGCCGCTGGTAGGTGGCGACTGCCTCGGGCTGCGGTTCGACCACCAGGTACGACGGACAGAGCGCGCGCTGCGCACTCTCGATGTCGGGATGCAGCCCCGCCGCCAGGCATGCGAAAATCGCCGCGCCGAGTGACGTGATCGGACGCTCGGGCACGAGCACCGGCTTGTTGATCACGTTGGCGTAAATCTGATTGAGCAGCGGATTCTTCTGCGGGATACCGCCAGCGTGGATCACGCGGTGCACCGGCACACCGTGCTCAGCCATGCGGTCGAGAACGATACGGGTGTTGAAGGCCGTGCCCTCGATGGCTGCGAAGAGTTCATCGGCAGCAGTGTGCGTCATGTTGAGGCCGAGGGTCACGCCGCCCAGGAGCGGGTTGACGAGTACGGTGCGATCGCCGTTGTCCCAGCCGATGCGGAGCAACCCCGTCTCGCCGGCGCGCAGCGTGCCGAGCTCGGCAGCCAGCGCGGCGACCGTGGTGTTCGCGCGGCGGGCGATCGACTCGAAGAGGTCGCCGGCAGCCGAGAGTCCGGCTTCGATGCCGACGTAACCCGGATGAATCGATCCCGGCACGATGCCGCAGAGGCCGGGGATTTCCGCTTCGTGCTCGGCAATCGCCATGATGCAGCTCGCCGTGCCGACGACATTCACCACGTCGCCGGTGGCGATGCCGGCGCCGATCGCGTCCCAGTGACAATCGAACGCTCCGACCGGAATCGGGATTCCGGCGGTGAGCCCCAGCCGTTCTGCCCACGCCGACGACAGGCCGCCTGATACGTGGTCCGACGTGCGGTATGCGCCGCCCAGCTTGTCGCGGACTCCGGCCAGGAGCGGGTCGACGGCGACCAGAAACTCATCCGCCGGAAGCCCGCGATCACCACCCTGCCAGAGCCACTTGTGACCCATCGCACAGATGCTTCGCGTCACGCGTTCGGGATCGGTGACGCCGCAGAGCGTGGCCGCCACCATGTCGCAGTGCTCGAACGCCGTCACGAAGCGTTCGCGCTGGTCGGGGTTGTTGCGGAGCCAGTGCAGCAGCTTCGCAAAGCCCCACTCCGACGAGTAGACGCCGCCGCAGGCGCGGATCGCCGGCAGTTGCATCGCATGCGCCATCGCCGTGATTTCGGCCGCTTCGCCAGCCGCGCGATGATCGCACCAGAGGTAGTAATCGCCGAGTGGTTCGAGGTTCTCCCCCACGGGAATGACCGATGAGCCGGTGGTGTCGAGCGCCAGCGCCTTGATCGCGCTGCCTGCAATGCCGGCATCGGCAAGTGCCGCGGCCATTGCGGCGCGCAACGCATCCATGTGCGATTGATGTGACTGGGTGGCGAAATCCGGATCGGTGCGAGTGCGCAGCACGGGATATTCCGAGGTCGCAAAGCCGATCACCCCTGCCTGCGCGTCAACGATCGACACTCGCACGCTCTGGGTACCGAAGTCGACCCCCGCGACGACGTTCACGCGACTACTGGTGCCGGTGGATGTCCCACCCGAAATACCGGGTGGTCGCTTCGTGCAGCACGTCGGCGACGCTGGACAGGTTGGCGGCGACGTGGTGCTCGAACCCCTGGGTGCAGATGCGATGCAGCAGCTCCTGCAGGTGAGCAATTTCAACCACGCCCGCGCCGCCGAACGTTTCGAGGGAATCGTCGGTGAACCGGCCTTCGCCCACATACCCGCGAATCCTGCCGGTGAGGTCGTCGGTCGAGAAGCGCGCGAAACTCATCGGGCTGGCCCGCACATGGCCGACGCAGGTGCCGTAGGTGTTCTCCTTCCCCACGGTGCCGGCGATGATCGCCTGGTAGTCCATCTGCACCGAGTCAAAGAAGTGCTTCGGCAGGTTGCTGCAGTGGAAGCAGACGGCCTTGTCGGGGTCGTCGCCGTAGTTGTTGTTCCAGTCGAGCAGCGCACTGGGGCTTTCCGATGCCAGCGTGAGGGCGTACATGCTGAGCGTTCCGCAGACATCCACCTCGCACGCGCTCGGAAAGAGATCGTTGCTCATCATGCTCATCAGGGTGCAGGGCACCACACCGAAATACTCTTCCAGCGACGTCCAGCACTGAACGGCGCTCACCTGCACATCGGCCTCGGTCATCCAGTCGTCGATCACTGCGCCAAGCTTGGCCATCTTGAGGAGCGCCGCGTCGGGAATACCCGTGGTCGCGACATACTCACGGATCCGTTGCAGTTTGGCGAGTGCCGCGGGGGCATCATCGGCCATCTGGTTGGTGCGGCCGAGAATCTCGGAGAGGTCGATCGGTTCGACCGAGATGCCGCTCGCCTCGAGGATCTTTTCGCTGTAGCGAACGGTCTTGAAGGCCGCGGGACGGGCGCCGATGGCACCGATCCGCAGTGTCCGCACTCCGCGTACCACCCGGCACACCGCGGCAAAGCGCCGCAGGTCGGCGCGGAACGACTCGCTGCTGGCGCGCTCGGTATGACGTGTCGTCAGCGAAAACGGGATCCGATACTGCGTCAGCACGTTGCACACCGAGATCTTGCCGCAGAAGGAATCGCGGCGATCGCGAATCGTCATCAGGTCGGGTGCATCGGCCGCGGCGTGAATGAGCACAGGCACATTCAATTCCGCCAGCCGCAGCGTTTCGGCCACGGCGCGCTCGTCGCCAAAATTCGGCAGGGTGACGATGATCCCGTCGATGCAGTCGCGATGAGCCCGGAAGAGCGCCGCGCAGGCCTTGGCCTCGTCCCGCGATTCGATGGCGCCGTGCCGGCAGTCTGCCACGTCGAGCACGACGACGCGGTACCCTTCGGCGGACAGGGTCGCGA
>JBEPVV010000011.1:0-12724 GCA_041690795.1 Gemmatimonadota bacterium
GATGAGCAGCCCGATCAACTGATGTTGCGGAAAATAGAGTTGGTTGAGGCTGCTGCGATTCTGCCACCGGACGATCAGCTCCGGGATGGCCCAGAAGATCACCACCGCCGTGGGGACGATGACGACCACCGTCTTGACGACGTTCCACCACGCCGGAGCAGGCTTCGCGGGCCGCCGAATGAGCAATCCATCACCCTGCAGGAGAAGATGGTGACAACATACGGCGGGTCGGCGAATGGTGAAAGCCTGCCGGCGTGAGGAAATGGCGCTACTCGCGCCGCATTGCCGTGAGCGGATCGACACGCGTCGCGCGAATCGACGGAATGATGGTGGCGATAAGTCCCGCCGCGATCAGCAGGACGCAGGCCGCGATCCAGGTGACGGGATCGAGTGGACTGACGCCATAGAGCAGTCCGCTGAGCAGGCGGGTGAGTGCTGCCGCGCCGACGAGCCCGAGGATCACGCCTCCCGCAACCAGCGTCATCCCCTGCCGCGCGACGAGACGGAGGATTCGCGATCCGCTGCTGCCCAGCGCATTGCGGATGCCAAGTTCGCGCGTGCGCTGCGCGACGGCATAGCTCATCACGCCGTACAGTCCTGCGACGGCAAGGAGCACAGCGACCACGGCGAACGTCGCCAGCAGCGTGAGGTAGAACCGTGGCCGCCCCACGCTGAGCGCGATTACGTCGTTCATGGTGTTGACGCGCGTGATCGCGGCCGCAGGATCGATGCGCCGGACGGCGCTGCGAATGGCCGGAAGCACCGACATCGGATCGCCATTGCGCACGCGCACCATGATCGGGAACGACGCGAAGCCGTTGCCGGACTGGCGGTAGGTCGCGTACATCTCCGCTGCGGGCGGCGCGAACGGCCCGACGTTGCGGATATCGCTGACCACGCCGACGATCGTGCCGAAGGTGGTGTCGCCGGTATAGAAGCGCGCACCGATTGGATCGCGGCCGTGGAAATCCCGCTTCACCAGCGCCTGGTTGACCACCACCACGAACGGAGATGCCGTGCGCTCGTCATCCGACTCACGCAACAGCCGGCCGCTGATCAATCGCTGGCGCGTCACGCCGAAGAACCCCGGCGTGATGATTCGGTTCTCCACCAGTGGCAACTGGGTTGGATTGTCGTTCGACTGGCCTTCGTAGCGCATGTTGGAATTCCAGCCCCAGCTGTCGTACGGTATCAGCTGGATCGCTGCCGCTCCTGCGATGCCGGGCAGCTGGGCGATCGCCGTGAGCGCGGGGTCGACGAAACGCGTGACGGCGGCGGTGTTGCCCGGATAGATCTGCGGTGACACCGTGGCTTCGAAGGTCAGCACCGGCGCCGGATCGAAACCGGGATCGTTCTGCACCAGCTTCGAGAACCCCTTGAGCACCAGCCCCGCGCCCACCATGAGGATCAGCGAGAGTCCGACTTCCGCCACGACCAGCGCGCCGAGTGCGCGGTGCTGTCCCCGTCCCATTCCACCGCCGCGGCCGTCTCGCAGTGCTTCCTGGGGATCCACGCCGGTGCTGCGCCATGCAGGTACCGCCCCGCAGGCAACGGCGACGATCAGGGCCAGCGCGAGCGCAAAGGCGATCACTCTCAGGTCGACGCGCAGTCCGGCCAGCTGCGGAA
This sequence comes from Gemmatimonadota bacterium, assembly GCA_041690795.1. GTDB lineage: Bacteria > Gemmatimonadota > Gemmatimonadetes > Gemmatimonadales > GWC2-71-9 > Palsa-1233. The sequence goes on from JBEPVV010000011.1 coordinate 1,627, forward strand.
GCCGCTGCGCCGCGAGCGTTCCGATGGTGCGCACGCCGAGCCACGCGAGCACGAGCCCGAGCACCACCCCGGCGGTCGCGAGCAGCATGCTTTCCAGCAGCACCGGCCGCATCACTGCCCAGCGGTTGCCGCCCAGCGCCGTGCGGATGGCGGTCTCGCGGCGGCGATGCACGCCGCGCGCAAGAAGCAACGATGCGACATCGGTCGCCGCAATCAGCAGCACCATGAACACCGCGCCAAAGACGAGCAGCAGCGGCGTCCTGATGCCCGCATTCGCGTCGGTCATCATCGGCACCACGTGAATGCCTTCGCCGCGCAAGTCGGCATACGTCGCGACCAGTCCGGCGAAGAGGCGATTCATCTCTGCCTGCGCCGACGCGACCGTTGCGCCAGGCGCCAGGCGCGCTAGTGTCGGGAGGAAGTTGCTTCGCCGCTGCCCGAGCTGCCGGTCGGAAAATCGCAGCGGCGTCCACAGCTCGGCGCGCAGCACCTGGCCGCCGCGCGGAATGCGGAACTCCCGCGGCGCGATGCCGACGACGGTGACCTTGTCGCCGTCTACCTGGATCGTGTGTCCGACGATGGCGGGGTCGCCGCCGAAACGCTGATGCCAGAGCTCGTCGCTCAACACGGCGACCTTGTTCTGGTCGCGCGCGTCGTCACCCGGCGTGAGCAATCTGCCGTACTGCGCCCTGACGCCGAGCATCGGAAAGAGATTGCCGGTGACCTGCAGGACATTGATGCGCGTGGCGTCGCCCGGCAGGGTGAGGAGCGACGTCGCATATGAAACGGCAGCCAGCGCGCTCAGCTGCTTCGACTGGCGGGCGAGGTCGACGTAGTTGGGCGCCGAAAAGGGGCCGGTGTTGAACTGTGGCGTGGTCCGGTAGACGGTGACCAGCCGGTCCGGTGCGCCGAACGGCGGCGCCTGCAGCATGGCGCGATCGATCGCGCTGGAGATGGCGGTCGTGGCGCCGAGGCCGAGACCCAGGCAGAGGATCGCCGAGATGGAAATGGTCGGCGTGCGCCAGAGACCGCGCGCGGCATCGCGCAGGTCGGACATCGAGAACAGCGACATGATACCTCCGGAATGTCCGTTGGATGCACAGAGTCGCCGGATGGTTGTGTCAGTACCGGGCGAGGTCCTTTCCGATGGCGAGTCGGCCGGTGTATCCCCCCCGGCGCACGTCGGCGACGGTCTCTGCGTCGGTCCGCCCCTGCACGATGTGATAGAGGATGAGCAAACCAGGCCGTGCTGTCGCCGCGATCTGGCCCAGTTCAACTGCCGAGGTGTGAAAGGTCTGCAGATAGCGGGGCCAGTCCTGGCCGCCCGGTCGGTTCTCGGCGACAAGCGCCGACACCGGATAGGCCTCGTGAATCAGGACATCGACGCCTCGCGCCGCATGGGCCAGCGCCGCGACAGGGCGCGTGTCGCCGGAGATCACGATGCTGCGATCGGGAGTGTCGATCCGGTACCCGAATGCCTCCTTCCAGCTTCCGTGCGCCACCGGAATGGCGGTGACTTTCACGCCCCCGCTGTCGTACACCACACCGCCTCGGATTTCATGCACTGCGACACGATATCCGCCCGGCGTTTCATGCTCAAGGCCGGTGGTGCGAATCGCGATATCCTCGGACCACGCTGCAAGGATGTGATCCGTCATGGCGCGGAGACCACGCGGCCCATAGGCCACGAGCGGCGCCCGGCGACCCATGACCCATGAGGTGAGAATCAGGTCGGGGAGCCCGAGAGTGTGATCGCTATGGAGATGGGTGATGAAGAGCGCGGTGACGCCGTTGATGGGCAGGCCCGCAGCGTTGAGGCGACGCTCGACACCGGTGCCGGCGTCGAAGAGAAAGACGCGCGAACCGACCAGCACTGCGGTGGCAGGACCGGATGCATCCGGCAAGGGACGCGGACCGCCGGTACCGAGGAGGACGATGGTCGTGCTGTCACGCGCGGTGCCCGGCGATGTGGCGGCCAGCAGTAGTGCGGCGACGGCGGCGGCGATCACAACTTGACCCGGCTCATCCATCGCTCGGCGATGGCGGCGTGTCCCGCGAGTGTGGGATGGACACCGTCGGCTGCCCAGTAGGCTGGAGTCGACTTGGCCGCGAGCCCCTGGAACATGTCGTGGAGCGGAACGAAGATCGCGTGGTTCGCCTTGGCCACCCGTCGCGCCGCAGCGCGATAGGTGTCGAACGCCGGGAACCACTTGTCGTCCACGGCACCGACCCGAAGCACGAACGGCTCCATCACCACGACGCTGACGCTTGGCAGTGCGGTGTGCGTGCGTCCGAGCAGTTCGTTGTAACCGGCCTCATATTTCTCGGGCGTACCGTGGTAGTTGCCCATGAGCGTATGCCAGATGTCGTTGACGCCGATCAGGATCGAGAGCACGTGCGGGCGCATGGTGATGGTGTCGGCGTCCCAGCGCACGCGAAGATCGTCGACGGTGTTGCCGCTGACGCCGCGATTGAACACCTGCAGATCCCGCGCGGGATAGCGGTCACGCAGCAGGCCGGCGAGGAGCTCGGGATAGCCGAAGCCCAGGGCTGATGCGGTATTCGGCGCGGCAATGGCGCGATCGCGCCCGGCATCGGTGATCGAGTCACCCTGGAAGAGCAGCGTGGCGCCGGGCGCCATGCGCCAACGGAAGGTCGGGGCCGTGGCAACGATGCCGGAAGCAGCAGCGAGAAACTCGCGACGACTGGTCATCAGGCTTCCTCGGTCGTGGGTGTGCCTTCGAGTGGGTGACGGCGATGGGGATCGAATCCCTGCTCGAGCGTTGGCTTGATGATCTGGAAATATGGCGACACGTCGAAGTCCCGGGGCATGTAGAGCCCGTGCTCCTGAATGTGCATCATCTCGGCGTAGCTGTGCTCGGCTTCGATGTCGCTGCTTCGCGAGAGAATGACCTCGGGGAGAATCGGATAGCCGACGGATTGGTACGCTTCGGCGATCAGGGTGGAGCAGATGGCGCGGGTCGGGTCGCCATGCCCCAGCGCCAGGAGTCGTCGTCGCCAGCGCGTCGGGACCGGAGGCATCGGCACGAGATAGCGCGCGAGGTCCCAGATGTGCTTCATGTCGTATTGCCGCCCGACGCGAGCTGTGGCGAAATCGATTACCCGCGAAAGCTCGGTGGCGTCGAGGCCCACCGAACGACAGATGCGGGTGTGCAGGTTGGCATACCCCGATAACGGCACCAGTCGCACGCCATCGGTCACGTCGGCTTCAAGCAGGATGTTGGCCTCGGCCGGGCCGGGGAGTGCAACGCAGAGTGCGGCGTGCGACCAGCTCGACTGGGTCAGGTACTTGATGGCGACCGAAACTCGCGTGTCGCCTTCGACCAGCAGTACATCGCCAGGGCGAATCGATGCAATCAGTGCCTGAGGCGGAGAAGTGGAGATGCCGACGGGATGGTTGAGCGGGCGGGTGAGATAGCCAGCCAGCGCGCGCCCGGCCCGTTCGACGAGAGACATGACCTAACCTAGCGGCGGACCGACCAGGATCAGGGCATGTACTCCATGATGAAGCGACGGGCGACATACACGCCGACGCCAGTGCCGATTCCGCTGATGATGACGGCCGTCATCAGGCCCACCAAGGCGCCGATCCACCAGCCAATGGCGCCGCCGATGGTGGCCCCGATGAAGATGATGAGCTTGTTCATTGATTGGGATTATCGGACAGGACGCAGCAGAGATGAGGAGGTTGATGTACGCCATGCGAACGACGCCATGCGCCATGTGCCATGCGCAAGGCGAATGGCGAACGCCCCGTGGCGTACATCCAGGCTCCTAATTCCCGTCGTCTGCCAGCTCCCGCACCCAGATATTCCGATATCGCACCGGGTGTCCATGATCCTGCAGCTGTAGCGGCATCCGGTCGGCGTGAGCGGTGTACGCCGTGCGATGTCCGTTGGTGGTGGGTCCCAGGATAGCGCGATTGTCCTGCACTAGCACGCCGTTGTGGAAGAGTGTCACCCGTGCCGGCGAGGTGACCTTGCCGGTGGCGTCGAAGTGCGGACGATGGAAAACGATATCGTACGTCTGCCACTGCCCCGGTGCGCGCGACGCATTCACGAGTGGTGGGAACTGTCCGTACACCGACGCGGCCTGACCATCGGGGTAGGTGGCTGCGCGATACGAATCCAGCACCTGGATTTCGTAGGTACTCATCAGGAAGACGCCGCTGTTGCCGCGATCCTGCCCTTCGCCGTGCGGCGGGTCCGGGGCCATCCACTCGATGTGCCACTGCGCGCTGCCGAAGCCGCGACGGGTCGCGATGTCGCCCGCGCCGGCAACAGCGAGCAGCGCGCCGTTGTCGATCTTCCACGTCGCGTCGCCCTTGCTCGTGTCGGCGGCGCGCCACGCTGCCAGTGATGTGCCGTCGAACAGTACGATCGCATCCGACGGAGCGGCAACGAGGCCCGCGTAGGGCGCGGGCGTCACGGCGACCGGTGCGGGCCGGTCCATGGCGTGCTGTTTCCACTGGCTCGGATCGCCGGGGACTGGATTGGGATTCTGTGCGCTGAGCTGGTGCGCTGGAGCAAAGACCAGCACGGCGATGGCGGCACACGACAGCACGATCGGTCGGATCATCGGATGTTCCCGGGGCGGATGTGGCAATCACGACTGCAACGTCGCTGGTCGCAAGGTACGATGCGGGCGGCATGCGGTCCAGCATCCGCCGCGACGGCGACCCGGTCGGGACGCGGATTGCATGCCGTGCGCAGAACCCGGATTGCGCGTACTTTCTACGCGCGCCGCAGCCGATCGCACGTTTCAATCTGATCGACTCGCTCTGCGCCGACTGCATCTCCAGGAGAATCTCCATGGTTCCATTGCCACGCTTCGCCGCGCTGGTCGCGTCGAGCGCCCTGCTCGCCGTGCCGCTGGTCGCGCAGAAGCAGGTTCCGTCGACCTACGCGATCATCGGTGCGCGAATCGTACCGGTGAGCAGTGCGGTCATTCCCAAGGGCACGATCGTCATTCGCGACGGACTCATCGCAGGCGTCGGTGCCGCGGTCATTGCGCCGGCGGATGCGCGAGTCATCGACGGCACCGGGCTGACGGTGTATCCGGGTTTCATCGACAGCTATGGCTCCCTCGGCCAGGTGACGCCGGTGGCGGCCGCGACACCCGCAGGGGGAGGCCGGGGAGCGGCGGCAGCGACACCAGCGGCAGCGGGCGCGCCGAATTCGAATTACGGCGTGGGCCTGCAGCCGGAAACGACCGTGCTCGACCTGCTCAAGGTCGAGGCCGGTGGGTTCGATGCTGCGCACGGCGCCGGAATGACTGCGGCGGTGACTGGTGCAGGCACAGGAATTTTTCGCGGGCAGTCCGCCTTGATCACGCTCGGGGGCGATGACGTATCGGGGATGGTGGTGAAGGCGCCGATTGCGCAGAACATCGGCTTTACCCGCGGTGGCGGCGGCGGTCGCGGTGGATATCCGGGATCGCTGATGGGCGTGTTCGCGGCGCTGCGCCAGGAACTGCTCGACGCGCAACACTATCGCGACGTGAAGGCCGCGTACGGGCGGAATGCCCGCGGCGCGCGCCGGCCGGACTACGATCCCTCGCTGGAGGCACTGCAACCGGTGCTCGCGCGTCAGGAGCCGGTGATCATGCAGGCCAACACCGAACGCGAAATCATTCGCGCCCTCGACCTGGCGCAGGAGTTCAACCTCAAGCCGATCATCGCTGGCGGTAGTGAAGCGTACCTAGTGGCAGGTCGCCTCAAGCGGGAGAACGTGCCGGTGCTGCTGTCGTTGAGCTTCCCGCGTGCGGGTGCGGCTGCAGCGGGCGGTGGATTTGGCGGGCGCGGTGGTGGTGCCGATCCCACGGAACCAGAACCGCTGCGGACCCTGCGCGAACGGGTGATGGCGCCGAAGGGACCGGGGATTCTTGCCAGGGCCGGCGTGCGCTTCGCCTTCGAATCCGGCGCCGACTTTCCCAACCTCGTCGCCAACCTCCGCAAGGCCGTGGCGGCAGGTCTGCCGGGTGACGATGCACTGAAAGCGCTGACCTCGCAACCCGCCGAACTCTTCGGCGTCAGCGACCGGCTCGGCAGCATCGAGACCGGCAAGATCGCCAACCTCACCATCACCAAGGGCGAGTTGCTTGACTCGGGGCACGTGACCCAACTCTTTGTCGACGGGCTTCCGATCGCCATCACTCCGCCAGCTCTGGTAGCGAACGGAAACGGCGGAGGTCGTGGGCAGCGCCAAGGTTCGGCTCCTCCGGCCGATTCGATCAGCGTCGCGCCGCGAGAGGAAGTTGCGCCCAGACAGTTCGTCACGGCAGAGCAGTTGCGGTCGCTTCCAAAGGAGCGAATGACCGAACGCGGGTTCGGCCCCGTCGATGTTGCTCCAGTTGCCGACAAGAGGGGCGCCGTTGCGTCCGTGCTGATCCGGAACGCGACGGTGATGACGGCCACCAACGGCACGCTCGCCAACACCGACCTGCTGCTGCAGAACGGGCGGATCGCGCAGATCGGCAAGAACCTGGTTGCGCCGGCCGGTGCCACGACCATCGATGCCACCGGCAAGTACGTCACGCCGGGGATCATCGACCCGCACTCGCATTCGATGGCCGATGGCAGCGTCAATGAAGGCAGCAAGTCGGTGACGTCGATGGTCCGGATCCGCGACATCCTCAATCCCACTGCCATCATCATCTACCGCCAGCTCGCCGGCGGCACGACGACGATCAACGTGCTGCACGGGTCGGCGAACACGATCGGCGGCCAGAACGCGGTGGTCAAGCTCAAGTGGGGGCGACCGGTTGACGAGATGATGTTTCCGGGCGCGCCCCCGGGGATCAAGTTTGCGCTGGGCGAGAACGTCACCGGCAAGAACAATGGCCAGGTTGTCGTTGTCGGACAGCCGCAGGCGCCGCGTCGTTACCCACAGTCGCGCATGGGGCAGGAAGAGATCATCCGCGACGCGTTCACGCGAGCGCTGGATTACAAGGCTGGCTGGGATGACTATCGCGCGCGCTCGGCGAAAGGCGCGAAGGATCTCATCATGCCGCGCCGCGATCTCGAGCTGGAGCCGCTGGTCGAGATTCTCGAAGGAAAGCGCCTGGTGCATTCGCACTCGTATCGGGCCGACGAGATGCTGATGCTGCTGGAACTCTCCGACGAGTTCCATTTTCATGTGCAGACGTTTCAGCACGGACTCGAGGGGTACAAGATCGCCTCCGAGATCGCCAAGCACGGCACCGGGCTCTCGACCTTCTCCGATTTCTGGGGCTACAAGATCGAGGCATATGACGCGATTCCGTACAACGTCGCGATCGCGATGCGGCATGGTGTGGTGACGACGGTCAACTCCGATGATGATGGCCGTGCGCGCCGGCTGAACATCGACGCGGCGAAGCTGATGCGTTTCGGCGGCCTCACCGAAGAAGAAGCGCTTCGCAACGTGACCATCAACGGCGCGATCCAGCTGGGTATCGACAAGAAGGTGGGTTCGATCGAGATCGGAAAGGATGCCGACGTGGTGATCTGGACCGGCGACCCGCTCAGCGTCTATTCCCGCGCGGAAACGACGTTCATCGACGGCGAAGTCTTCTTCGATCGCCAGAAGGATCTCGCGATGCGCGAGCAGATGGCCAAGGAGCGGGTTGAACTGGAGAAGGAAGACGCTGCGATGAATCCGCGCCCGGCGCGCGGTGGCCAACCGGCACCAGCGCCCACGCCCAGCTCGAAGGAGAACCGGTGATGATCCGGCGCATCAGCACACTCGCGACGTTCGCAGCAATGGCGGTGGCGCCGTCGATCCTCTGCGCACAACTCGGTTCGTACAATCCGCGGCCAGGTCCGCAATCGACCTTTGCGATCCGGAACGGACATGTCTTTCCGGTGAGCGGCGCCGACATCCCCAACGGCACGGTCATCATCAGCGGCGGCAAAATCACCGCGGTCGGCGCCAGCGTTGCCGTGCCGAGCGGTGCGACGGTCATCGACGCCACCGGCCTCAGCGTCTATCCGGGGATGATGGAGAGCGGCGGCTCGACGGGCCTGGCTGAAATCACCGAAGGCGCGAACGGGACCGTCGACAACGTCGAGGTCGGCCGCTTCAATCCAAATGCGCAGGCATTCTTCGCCTTCGATCCGCACAGCGCCTACGTCGGGACGGACCGGTTCGTGGGCATCACACACGTCGTGTCGAGCCCGTCGGGCGGACTGATCTCGGGGCAGTCGGCACTGATGAACCTCGCCGGCGACACGCCTCCGCAGATGGCGGTCGTGCCTCGCGTGGCGATGGTGATCAACCTGCCCAGCGGGGGCGGCCGTGGCGGGCGGGGTGGAGGCGGATTCGGCGGTCAGGCGGCGGCAACGGCCACCTCGACGACGGCCGCGCTCGACTCAATCCGCCGGATCCTGCGCGATGCGCTGGCCTACGATCAGGCAATGCAGGCCGGCGCGAAGGACGCGACGCTCCCGCGGGTGAAGCACGACGTGGTGCTGGCGTCACTCGTTCCGGCGGCACGCGGGGAAATGCCGGTGATCTTCACCGCCGAATCGGAAGCAGAGATTCGTGGCGCGGTTGCCTTCGCCGAAGAGATGAAGCTCAAGCCGATCATCATGGGCGCACGCGACGCGTGGCGAATGACCGACTACCTCAAGCAGCACGATGTTGCGGTGGTGTTCAACGGCACGATGGCGCTGCCGTCACGCGAAGACGATCCGTACGATGCGAATTACGCGGCGGCAGCGAAGCTGGCCGCAGCGGGTATCCGGTTTGCGATCGGTTCAGGAGAGGAAAATCCGGATATTCGCAACCTGCCGTTCGTGGCGGGGATGGCGTCGGCGTTCGGGCTGAGCCGTGACGACGCACTCAAGTCGGTGACACTCTGGCCCGCGCAGATTTTCGGTGTCGGCGATCGACTCGGCAGCATCGAAGTCGGCAAGATCGCCAACGTGGTGGTCACCGATGGCGACCTGCTCGAAGCGCGCACCAACACGCGCTATCTGTTCATCGATGGTCGCCAGGTGCCGCTCGACAACAAGCACACCACGCTGTACAACGAATTCAAGGATCGACCATGACAGCTACTTCCGCCTCACGATGAACATCGCCGCCCCATGCGACGGCAGGCCCGCCTGCAGAATTTCGCTCAGCTGCTGCTCGGTGTGCGCCCACAGGTCGCGCGCGAGATAGGCGCGCGCGGGCGGCAGGCCAAGATCGGCCACCGCAACTGACATTGAGGTCGGCGTCGCCCCACGGTTGAGGAGCACCACGGCGCGCGAGCCGTTGTGCATCGGCTTCACCCAGATCTGAGTGGTGCCCTCGGTGCGGAGTAGCGATCCCTGCTGTCCGCCCCAGTCCTGGTTGACGGCAATGACTTCACGGTTGGTGAGGATCGCGCGGGTGGTGTCGGACATGGTGCGGAGATCGTTGCCGGCGATCAGCGGTGCGTTCATCAGCGACCAGAGCGAGAAATGCGCGATGTATTCGGGCATCGTCATGTGGCCGTTACCGACCTCGAGCATGTCGGGATCGTTCCAGCCGCCGGGGCCTGAGTATTTCTCGAGTCCCACCTGCTTGTCGAGGATGCTGATCATCGAGGTCCACCGATCGCTGATGTCGCCGGTGGTGCGCCAGAGCATGCCGCCCGCGCTGCGCCCCCACTCCCACGGCTTGTTCTCTCCCCACTCGCAGAGCGAGAAGACGATCGGCCGGCCCGTGGCTTTGAGCGCGTTGCTCATGGCGGTGTAGCGCGCCAGCGCGGGGCGCTTCTCATTGTTGCAGTTGTCGTACTTGAGATAGTCGACGCCCCACTCGGCAAACTTGTTGGCGTCGGCGACTTCGTGGTCGAGCGATGCCGGGAGCCCTTCACAGGTCTTCGTGCCGGCCGATGAGTAGATGCCGAGTCGGAGGCCGCGCGCATGGACGTAATCGGCGATCGCCTTGATGCCGTGCGGGAAGCGCTGCGGGTCGCTCTGGAGGTTGCCCTGGGCGTCACGCTGCGGCGCCATCCAGCAGTCGTCGATGTTGACGTAGCGATACCCTGCCGACTGCATGCCGGAACTCACCATCGCGTCGGCGGTCTGCTCGATCAGTTGCTCGTCGATCTTGCAGCCAAAACGATTCCAGCTGTTCCATCCCATCGGTGGGGTGGCAGCCAGCCGCGAGACTGGCGTCGGCCCATTGGCATTCGAGTGTCCGCCACAGGCGGCGAGCACTGTGGCAGCGGCGGCGAGTGCGACGAGCGGCATGCGCATGAAGGTCATCCTGGAGCGGGTGCGATTGATATCCGGGTGGAACGCGACGCGTCCCGACGTAGCACGTTACCCGCGCATCGCGACGTTCGCCAGTCGACCAAGTGATGGGGCAACCTACGGTCGCCACCTCGGCGAGCTCACGCCCTGTGCCCATGCCGGGAGCAGGATCGCCTGCCTGGTCGCGCGATTGAAGAGCATCCGCCCCTGGGGAGCATCGACGATCATCCATTTGCCGTCGGGAGACCACGACTCGAAGCTGTACGGACCGATGCTGTCGACCACCGCGCCGGTGGCGGGGTTGATCAGCGCGAGCAGCGTCGACGAGACCGCCGCGATGACGCTGTCATCGGGCGACCAGAAGCCGAAATCGGCGGGATACGACCACGCGGACTCGGTGCCGGCGTCGGGGTCGACCACGCCAAGGCCGTCGGGGCGCATGACGACGACGCGATCGCTCCGGTGGGCGGCATCCGGATTCCTCAGGCGGACCGCCGACGCGGTCACGATGTGGGTGAGGCCGGTGCCGTCGATATTGACGCGAAAGAGACTCCACGGGCCGTCGTTGGGAATGCCCGCCTGCAGGTAGACCGCCGTCCCATCGTAGCGCGCGCGAGGATACGCCTGGAAGTAGAACACGGAATAAGGCACCAGCACCCGCGTCGTGCCGGCGAGGTCGGAAATCATCGTCTGCGGATACGGCATGGTCTGGTCGGTGTAGGTGAAGTGCTGGCGGTCAGGTGTCCATGCCAACTGGGTTTCGGGTTGGGGGAGAATCATCTGCCGATGACTGCCGTCGAGCTCGACCAGGCCAACACCATTGTTGAGTCCGGCGAGCAGCGTGCCTTCCGGCACCGTGCTCACCCAGAC
>JBEPVV010000012.1:0-12213 GCA_041690795.1 Gemmatimonadota bacterium
CTGGTCGATCCTGCGAGCCTTTCCCAACTGGTTGCCGCGAGCATCGGTGCTCTTCGCCGATGATGAGCTGACGCTGGCGATGAAGAAGACGCCGCTGCCGTTTCGTGTGTACGACCCATCGTCGCCCGATGCGGCGCGTATGGGTATCAAGCAGTTCGCCCAGCTGTCCGGACTGAGCGTTTATCCAGCGGCTAGCCTGATGGCGCGCGGCGTCCCGGCGGTGTTCGGCTACCACGGGTTTGAGAGTCGATACTTCGATGTGCTCTTCGGCGGCAAGAACGTGTGGGTCAACCAGCTCAGTCCGTCGCTCTGGGACCTCTACGCCGTACGGTACGTGACCCTGGCGCAGGCCGAGAGCCTGCAGGGATTCCATCGGCTGGTGGGGCCGACGCAAATCGGGGGGATCATCACGGCGCCGCACGGTGCGATTCTCTTCGAGCGCGACTCCGCCATCCGCTGGGTGCGGATGATTCCGGCTGGTGCCAAGGTCGTCGATTCCGAGATCCCGCCCACCGTCGCTGATCCGCGATTTCCGTACAACAGCTATGTGCTCTTTCCGGACACGGCATCGGTCAAGGCGGGTGCGCCCGGGCCCACACCGGCGCCAACTCCAGTCACGGCGACGCTCGCGTCGTGGGCACCAGGTGCGATGACCGTCAAGCTTGGTGGGACGGACAGCCGTACGACCTACCTGCTGGTGTCGGAGAACTGGTATCCCGACTGGCACGCGCGCGTCGATGGTGTCGTCGTGCCAACACATCGCGGCGACGGTGCGATGCTCACCGTCGAAGTTCCCCCGGGCGCGAAGGAAGTCTCGCTCTGGTACGACATTGCGAGTTATCGAACGGGGAAGTGGATCTCGCTGATCGCGCTCGCCATGATCGGCGGTGTCATCGTCGGCGATCGTACGCGTCGAAGGGTCGCTGATGCCTGAGCGGGCGCTGGTCATCGTCCCGACGTACAACGAGTGCGAGAACCTGCCGCAGATCGTGCCCGCGATCCTCACGCAGGATCCGCGGCTCGACATCCTCATTGTCGATGACAGCTCGCCTGACGGAACTGGCCAGATCGCCGACCGGTTCGCCGCCGCCGATTCGCGCGTGCATGTTCTGCATCGTGCGGCCAAGCAGGGACTCGGGCGAGCGTACCTCGCGGGGTTTGCCTGGGCGCTCGAGCGGGGCAACTACGCGTTCGTGTTCGAGATGGACGCCGATTTCTCTCACGACCCGAAGAACCTCACCCGGTTCATTGACGAAGCGGCGGGAGCCGACCTGCTGCTCGGCTCCCGCTACGCGACCGGCGTCAACGTCATCAACTGGCCGATGAGTCGGCTGCTGCTGTCGTGGTTCGCCAACAAGTACGTCCGCTGGGTGACCGGCCTGCCGCTAACCGATGCCACCGGCGGATTCAAGTGCATCCGCACGACGGTGCTCGCCGCGATGCCCTTCGACCGGGTCCGATCCAACGGCTACGCCTTCCAGATCGAGATGAGCTACCGTGCCTGGAAAAAGGGCTTTCGCCTCAGGGAACTGCCGATCGTCTTCACCGACCGGGTCGAGGGCAGCAGCAAGATGAATGGACGGATCGTGCGCGAAGCGATCTGGATGGTCTGGTGGCTCCGGCTGCAGGCGCTGCTCGGACGGCTCAGCTGACGGTCGTCTTCCACAAGATGACGGGGTCCGGCAACGACTTCGTCATGGTCGATGGCCGTAGCTCCGATCCCGCCTCGTGGTCCCGGGACCGGATCGCCGGGATCTGTGATCGCCGCGATGGCATCGGAGGTGATGGGCTCGTCTTCGTGACGCCGGTCGACCAGGGCTCGGTCCGGATGACCTACTTCAACAGCGATGGGTCGCCGGCACCGATGTGCGGCAACGCGGCGCTCTGTTCGACTCGCCTCGCGGTGCGGCTGGAGATGGTGGCCGGTCCGGGGATGACGCTGGTGACCGAGGCCGCCAGCTTCGAGACGCGCTGCGTGGGCCCGGGGCACATGGCCGAACTGCACCTTCCCGACGCGGACGTTCCCGCCCTCATGGCCATCGACCTCGCCGCAGGCGAGCGGTGGATCCGCCTCGGCATCGTCGGCGTGCCGCACGCAGTGGTGCTGGTCGATGCCGTCGCGGCCGTCGACGTCGATGCGCGGGGGCGCCAACTCCGCTTTCACCCGGCGCTGGGCGAGGGCGGGGCCAACGTGAATTTCGTCTCGCGGATAGCCGACGAGGCCCGGAGCAAGGATGCGCTCGAACCGGCCTGGCAGATCCGGACCTACGAGCGAGGAATCGAAGCGGAAACCCTGGCGTGTGGCACCGGTACTGTAGCCGCGGGGCTGGCGATCGCGTCCCTCGGCCTCGCCCAGTTGCCGCTGCGGTTCCTGTCGGCCAGTGGTCGGGTGCTTTCCGTATCGGCGACCATCCACGGTGAGGGCGCGAGCGACATCTGGCTCTGTGGCGAAGGCCGGGTGGTCGGTCGTGGGGTGTGGCTGGAGGACTGAGCGGGGCTGCGGGATGGCGACGACGGTGGGACTGGAAGGGCCTGTTCGTGGAGAAGTCGGTGTTCTCCACACTTTTCCACCGATGTACTTAACATAATATACATTATACATCACTGTAAGAATGACGACTCTAGTCAGCACCAGCGTAACTAACCCCTTCTACCACAGGCGTTTACGCGTTTTACCTCTACCCACTTCACCCATACGAATGGTATTACCTCGTTGCCCGGTCCAACCGCGCGGCCAATCGCCTCGCGAAACGTCGGGCGGCGGCACGCCGCCGGCGATCGCACCTACGTCCCGGAAGCAAGACAGGCCCGGCGTGGAGCCGGACCTGATCGATTCTGAGCCGGACAGTTCGGGTCAGGCCTCCCTCAGGACGCTCCGCCCGTCAGCTCGGCCAGCCTGACCTGAGCCTCGGAGAGCGCACCCGTCTTGGAATACTTGGTGATGATCTCCTGATAGATCGCCTTGGCGTCGTCGGTCTTGTGCGCCAGCGACGCCGCGCGCCCGGCGTCGAGGAGACTGCTGGCCTTGAGGTAATCCACCGTGGCCAGGTCGGATGCCTTTCGGTAGGCCGTCACCGCTTCGGAAAATTTGCCGGTGTTCTCATACGCCGTGCCAAGGAGTCCATAGGCCGGTGCCGAGTAGGTCGCGGGCGGGTTGCTGTGGATGAAGTCGTTCAGCGACGAGATCGCGAGCTCGTTCTGGCCGTTGACGAGCCGAGCCTGGGCGATGCCGAGCTGCGCCTCGTAGGCCGCCGACGTCCCGGCGTAAGCAGTCGAGATCCGGGTATATCCCTGGACCGCAACGCCCAGGTTGCCCTGCGCCGCCGCGTCGCGGGCGCGTTCCAGCTCACCCGCGGCGTAGGTCTCCTTGCGCCGCCCTGCCGTCACCATGAACCAGACGATCAGCGCGGCAACGAGCAGCACCGCGCCGCCAATACCCAACAGGCGGATGCGCCGGGGAGTCAGGAACGGCGACTCGTCGGCGAGCGGGTCGGTTGCGGCAGAATCGGGTGTCGCTGACTTGCTGGTCGTTGCCATGCCGTTCGCTCGAAAAAGTGAACCTGAGGCCAAGCCCTGCAAAATGGGCGGGCCAGGCCTCATGCGCCAGATGGGAACTGGTCCGCGCGAATCGTCTCTCCGCGCCATGCCCCCGGCAGGACTCGAACCTGCAACCTTTGGCTTAGGATGCCGCTGCTCTATCCAATTGAGCTACGGAGGCGTGGGACACGCGATAAATACGCATGAACAGGTAGCTGGTACAACTCCACCTTGCTCGCCACCACTGGTGGGAACCACCGGGCAGTCGCATTCTTTTTGTGGCTCCATGGACAACGCACCCACCGCACCTGCCGAAGTCACCGCGCTGCTCGAGGCGTTCCGGGGCGGCGACTCTGCCGCCGGCGAACGGCTACTGCCGATCGTCTACGAGGCACTGCACCACATCGCCGAACGGCACCTTCGCCTAGAACGCCCCGATCACACGCTCCAGCCTACCGTGCTCCTCCACGATGCATGGCTCCGCCTTACCGCGGAGCGCGGTACGCCGTGGAACGATCGCGAACACTTCTTTGCGCTCGCGTCGCGCGCGATGCGCCGGCTCCTCGTCGACCACGCCCGCGCGCGGCAGGCGGCGAAACGCCGGGGCGACCTTGCCGTCGCCATGCCGGACGAGATCCGAGCGCCCGACGGTGCCGATGCGGTGGACCTGATCGCGCTCGATAGTGCACTAGACCAGCTCGCCGTCGTTGACGACCGTGCGCGCCAGGTGGTGGAACTGCGTTTCTTCGGCGGGCTCGACTGGCCCGAGATCGCTCGCGCGATGAGCGTCTCCGAGCCCACCGTCAAGCGCGACTGGCGCTTCGCCCGCAGCTGGCTGCGGCGCGCCATCGACGGCGCCGATGATCCGACTACCGGCTGATTGCCGCTTTCAGGGACAATGAGCGAAATCTTCTGGACCCGCGTGCGCGAACTGTTCGAAGCGGCGGCTGATGCGCCGCCTGCGGAGCGCGAGACCGTTCTGCGCGCCGGCAGCAACGGCGACGATGCGGTCTATCGCGAAGCTGCCGCACTGCTCGCCGCTGATGCCACCGGATTTCTCGAACACCACGATCCGCTTTCGATTCCTCCATCGCTGCTGCGCACGTCGCTCGCCGCCGAATCACGGATCGGTGGCTATCGGGTGACCCACCTCGTCGGACAGGGCGGAATGGGCGAGGTGTACGAAGCGTTCCGCGCCGATGCCGATTTCACCAAGCGCTTCGCTCTCAAGGTCCTCCGTGCCGGCGTGATCGGCAACGCATCGGTACGGCGCTTCGAGCAGGAACGCAGGATTCTTGCGCGCCTCGAGCATCGTAACATCGCGGCCCTCCTTGACGGCGGGCTGACCGACGACCATCGCCCTTACCTGGTGATGGAATTCGTCGAAGGGGTGCGCATCACCGACTGGTGCCGAGTGCAGCGACTGACCACCGACCAGCGGTTGCAACTCTTCCGTCAGGTGTGTGGCGCGGTCAGCTATGCCCATCGGAACCTGATCGTGCACCGCGACATCAAGCCCGGAAACATCCTCGTCGCCGGCGACGGCACCGTGAAACTTCTCGACTTCGGCATTGCGAAGGTGCTCGACGACGATGCGGCGAGCGACGACGCGCCGACCCGCGCCGAGGGCGTCGCGCTCACGCCCGAGTACGCCGCACCCGAGCAGCTTGAGGGCGGCGTGATCACCACCGCGACTGATGTCTATGCGCTGGGCCTCCTGCTCTTCGAGATACTGACGGGGCGGCGCCCCTTCGCAGCCCCGGGCATTGCCTTCGCCGATCTCAAACGCTCGGTGCTTACGCGCGATCCGCCGCCGCCGAGCGAATCGCTGGCGCGCAACGTGGCCGGATCGAGCGACACCGGGGCGCGCTCCGAACTTCGCGGCGACCTCGATGCAATTGTACTGCGCGCGTTGCGGGTGCTTCCTGGCGAGCGCTACGGTTCGGTGGACGAACTCGCTGAAGACCTCCGCCGCCACGACGCTGGACTGCCGGTGAGCGCAATGCGCGGACGGCGTGGCTACCGGTTGCGCAAGTTCATCGGCCGGCACCGCGGTGGCTTGATCGCCGCCGCCATCATCGCCGCGGTGATCATCGGCGGCGTGATCGCCACCGTTGCCCAGGCGCATCGCGCCGATGTCCAGCGAGGGCGAGCGGAAGCGACGAACGGATTTCTCACCGAGATGCTCCGGTCGGTCGATCCGAGTCAGAGTGGCCGTGGCGTATTGATGGCTGACGTACTGGACACGGCGGCGGCGCGCATCGGCACCGGCAGGACGATGGTGCCCGACGTCGAGGCATCGCTCCGCGAAGCGATCGGCGCGAGCTATACCGCCCTCGGAAAGTACGACGCGGCTGAACCACACCTGCGCCGCGCGCTTGCGCTGCGCCAGCAACAGCACGAGACTGGAATGCTCCTCGCCGGGTCGCTTCAGGGACTGGCCTCGATGTTCGACTCGCGGGGCGAATACGCACGGGCAGACACGCTCTACCGCCAGGCCCTCGCCACCCTCCCGGCCACCACCGACTCGGCGGTCAACGTCGAATCGATCGACCTGCTGGAGCAGATGGCGCGGATGCAGTCACATCAGGGTGACTTCACCGAGGCCGCGAATCTTCTCCGGCAGGTGATTGCGCGCCAGCGCGCAGCCTTGGGAGCGGGCAGTCCCCAGGTCGGACGGACCCTCAGCGACCTGGGGGTCACCCTGCTGCAGCTCAATCAGCTTGTTCCGGCGGAATCGGCCGGACGCGCGGCCGTGAAAATCTTCGACGACGCTGACGTGCGATCTACGCCTGAAGGAGGGCACGCCATCGGCCGCCTTGCCAGCACCTTCGACATGGAGGGAAAGCGCGCCGAGGCAGACAGTGCGTACCGACAGGCGCTTACGATTCTCTCGGTCGTGCAGGGGCCAACCCATCCCGATGTGACCTGGATCCGCTACAACTATGCGCAGTTTCTGTCCGATGGACAGCGCTGGCCGGAGGCGATTTCGGAAGCTGACTCGGTGCTGGCGTTGCGGGGCGCGGGTGTGCCCGAGACCCAGCCCACTATCGCCGCGACCTACATGGTGCGAGGACAGGCGCGGATCGGGATCGCGGATCACGCTGGCGCTGAGCGGGACATGCGCGAAGGCGTCGCGCTACGAAAGAAGTACTTGCCGGCCGGGCACTGGCTGATCGGGACGGCCGAGAGCGTACTGGGCGAGGAGCTGGTGCACAACGACCGTCTGGCGGAGGGCGTGGCCCTGCTGACTGATGGCTGCCGCCTCGTGGCCAGGGTGCTTGGTCCGGACCATCCTCAGACCAAGCGGACGCGCGGGCGACTGCTTGCGGTGCAGCCAAATGCCAAGAGTTGCAGTTGAGAATGAGTGGATGACACCCGACGTCGCAGGTGATCAGTTACGCGAACTGGCCGAGCTAAGCGACGTGGCAGCAACGTCATACCGTCGTTGAGAATGAGCTAATCCGATTTCTCCCAGCGCCGGTGGTTGCGCACGAACTCCAGCACCATGGGCAGCGCGGACACGGCGATGATGGCCAGAATGACCAGCGAGAAATTATGCTTGATGCTCGGCAGGTTGCCGAAGAAGTATCCCGCCCACGTGAATAAACCGACCCAGAGAATCCCGCCGCCGACGTCGTACGCCAGGAAGCGGGGGTAACTCATCTCCCCTACCCCGGCGACAAAGGGCGTAAAGGTCCGGATGATCGGAACGAAGCGAGCGAGCACGATCGTCCGTGCGCCGTGGCGGGCGAAGAACTCTCGAGTCCGGTCGAGGTAGCTGAGCTTGAGGAAGCGCACCTTGCCGCTGAAAGCGCGGGGACCGATCCGGCGCCCGATCCAGTAGTTGACGTTGTCGCCGACGATCGCCGCGAGGGCGAGCAGTCCGAAGAGCAGCCAGGGATTGAGCGACCCGATGGCGGCGAAACTTCCCGCCGCGAATAGCAGCGAGTCGCCCGGCAGGAGCGGCAGCACCACCAGTCCGGTCTCGCAAAACACGATGAGGCAGAGGACGGCGTAGGTCCATGCGCCATACTGCTGGATGATCCCGGCGAGATGACGATCGAGGTGCAGGACAAACTCGATCAGCGTCTTCAGCGGGTTCATGCCTCGGGTCCCTGAAATCCGAACTCGCCGAGGAGTGGGACAAATCGAACGTCGTGAACCGGCATTTCGTCGTATCCATCGTCAATGGTATGGCGGGTGACCAGCGTGAGCACCTGTGCGTCCTGCGCCCCGATGGGAATGACCAGGCGGCCGCCGGGGGCGAGCTGCTCGATCAATGGCTGCGGGATCCCCGGACTGGCCGCAGCGACCACGATCGCATCGTAGGGCGCGTTGGGCTTCCAGCCCATCGACCCGTCGCCATGCAGCACCGACACATTGTTGACATCAATGCTGCGCATCACTTCGCGCGCGCGGCGTGCCAGCTCGGCGATGCGCTCGATCGAGAAGACGCTCTCTGCGAGCATCGCCAGCAGCGCGGTCTGGTAGCCTGAGCCGGTGCCGACTTCGAGCACCTTCTCTCGCCCGGTCAGCCGCATAAGCTCGCACGATCGTGCCTGGACATAGGGCTGCGAGATTGTCTGGCGGTTGCCGATCGGCAGCGCGCTGTCCTCGTAGGCTTGATGACGCAATGAGTCGGGAACAAAAAGGTGGCGCGGTACGGTGCCGATGGCGCGTAGCACCGCCATGTCGCGAACACCTTTCTGCTGCAGCGTCTCGACCAGCTGCGAGCGATAGCCGACGAAGCCGTCGCTCACGCGCTCCCGTCCAGATTCCAGCCACGGACGGTTTCGAGCAGCTGGTGATCCGTCAGGTCCAGCTGCAGCGGTGTCACGCTGACGTATCCCTCGGCGACGGCTGCATGGTCAGTGTCGGATGCACCGGTCCAGGTGATCTTGCCACCACCGATCCACAGCACTTCCCTCCCCCACGGATCCTTCTGTTTCGCCACCGATTCGGAGAAGAAACGCGACCCGAGTCGCACCGTCTTCACGCCCTTGACCTCGCTGGCGGGGATCGGCGGAAGGTTGATGTTGAGGAGTGTGTTCCGTGGCAGGCTGCCGAGGGCGCAGATACGGCGGACCAGGTCGGCGACGAGATCGGAGTACCCCCGCAGGATTTCCTCGTCGCGCCCGGTGAAGGAGATCGCGACGCCGGGGATGCCGAGGACCACCGCCTCCATCGCTGCCGACACGGTGCCAGAATAGAGGACGTCCTCGCCCATGTTGGGGCCATGATTGATGCCGCTGAATACGAACGACGGACGGGCGGGCATCAGCGACTCGAGGGCGAGCAGGACGCAGTCTGTCGGCGTCCCGTCGACCTGCCAGCTGCCGTCGCTCCGGCGTACGGGGCGGAGCGGCCGCGTCATGGTCAGCGCGTGCGACTGGGCGCTCTGTTCGCGGTCCGGCGCCACGACGGTAACTTTTCCAACCCTGGCACATGCGGCAGCGAGAACATGAAGGCCAGGTGACAGGATTCCGTCATCATTTGCAACTAGAATGTCCATGGGCAGAAGATAGCGCCCGTCGGCTTCTCCAACGTTCTGAGGCACTTGGGCTCTCGCGCACTGCTGATCGATTTCGGGGGGACGCTTGACGCGGACGGCCTCCCGTGGGTCGATCGCTTTTTCGACCTCTACGCCAGCGCCGGCGGGGCACGCTCGCGCGCGGAATTCCAGGCCGCGTTTTTGGCGTCCGATGTCGCCCTCGCGACGATCCCCGGTGTCGAGACTTTTGACTACAGCGACACGGTGATTGCGCAGGCCGGGTTGCTGGCCGACCTCCTTCCAGACGGCGTCACGATGCGGGCTCCGCAGATTTGCGATGCGCTCATCGGCGACGCGATGACCGCGGCCGCTCGCAATCGCCCGGTGCTGGAGTCACTGGCCGATCGGTACGCACTTGCTGTGGTGTCGAACTTCCAGGGCAACCTTGGCCCTTGCCTCGACGAACTGGAGCTTGGATCCGTATTCGATGTGCTCGTGGATTCCGAAGTCGTGGGTTTCCGGAAGCCGGATTCGCGGATCTTCGCATTCACGCTCCAGGCGCTCGATTGCACGCCAGCGGAGTGCTGGATGATCGGTGATAGCCCGCCGAACGATATCGCCGGGGCCGCGGCAGCCGGGCTGCGAACCTGCTGGATCGCGCCGGCGTCGCGCCACGTCACGGGAACCGTCCCGACCTCGCGGATTGCGCGGTTCGACCAGGTCGAGCGGGCGGTGGCCGCCTGATGCACGGATTGATCCTCGCCGGTGGCGACGGTTCGCGCCTCCTGGCCAGCGGCGTTACCCGTCCCAAGGCGCTGGTCGAGATCGGCGGCCGTTCGCAGGTAGAGCGCCTGGTCGCCACGGCCTTCCGGCTGGGTTGCGAGAGCGTGACCTGCGCGATTCGCGAAGACCTGCATGAAGAGGTCTCGCGCGCGCTGCGCGTAACGGCTGCCCATGTCGTGCCGCTCCGCACAGCATCGTCGCTGCATACGTTGGTCGCCGGGCTCGAGCATGTCGGAACAGGCGAAGTGTTCTGCACGATGGTCGACACCGTTATGCCGGATCGCGACTGGCGACGCGCGCACGACCACGCGCGTCAGGCGCTGACGATGGCTGATGCCGTCGTCGCGGTGACGCCGTTCGTTGACGACGCGTCGCCGCTCTGGGTTGACGCCGGCGCCGACGGACGGGTGCGCGCCTTCGGGGTCCGCGGCTTGCGACCGATCGCGACTGGCGGCGTCTACTGGCTCGGTACCGACGCGCGTTCGGCAGCAGCCGAAGCGCAGGGCGCCGGCACGATGCGGATGCGCGGTTATCTCGCACAACTGGTGGAATCCGGACGTGACGTGCGGGTCGTAGAAGTAGCAAAGATCGTGGATGTGGACACGCGAGATGACCTCAACGAAGCGCTCGCCCTCATTGGAGACGACGCATGAGCATGAAAGTGGTCGCCATCTATCGCAGTGCGACCTATTCGCCGGGTCGGCATCGGAGCAACGATGCGGCGATCATGGACGCCACCACCGCGCGACTCGCCGAATCGGGGTGGGAGATCGAGCGTCTCGGTGAAGGCGATGTCGAAGCGGGGATCATCCCCGATGCCGACCTCTACCTCAACATGTGCCAGGGACCGCTCGCGTCCGAACGGCTGCTTGACGTCGATGACAGCGGCTAGCGCATCATGAACGGCCCGTCGGCGGTGATCGGCTGTCACCGCCATCGCCTGGTGGAAACGCTGACCGATGCGCAGCTGCCTTTCCCGGTCACTGCGATGACTTCGACGGCACCGGGTGCATCGGATGACCTCGACCTTCCCGACGGCGACTGCTGGGTCAAGCGCGGCGACGTCCACGCGCAGGAAGCCGCCGATGTGCAGCGCTGCTCGCATCGCGAGGTGTGGCAGGCGATCGAAGGCTTCCGCCTCCGCGGTGTGGCGCGAGTCGCCGTCCAGCAGCACATCGAGGGTCCGGTGCTAAAGTTCTACGGCGTCAGCAACGGTTCGCTCTTCCACGCCTTCCGCGAAGACGGTCGCGCGGTCGACGGTGACACCGTCGACATGCCGGGGTTGCGTACGCTGGCCTTTGCTGCGGCCCGTGCAGTTGGCCTGCACGTCTTCGGCGGCGACGCGGTCGTCGCGTCGCGCAGCCGCCCCATGCTGGTCGATCTCAACGACTGGCCCAGCTTTGCCCCGGTGCGCGATGCGGCAGCAATCGCCATCGCCGAACTGGCCCAGGCCTCCATCATGCAACGGAGTACTCGATGACCACGGCTACGGCCCCGGTCGCTATTGTCCCCGGCCCGAACTCGATCGCCACCTTCGAAGCCGAGTCGCGCTTTGCGGCACCCGGCACCCAGGGCGTGGCGCTCTTCAGCAAGCTCGCCCTCGATCGTGGCGAAGGCGCCATCCTCTGGGATCGCGACGGCAATCGCTACATCGATCTCATGGCCGGCATCTGCGTCGCCTCGCTCGGCTACGGTCACCCCAGGTACGTCGATGCGCTGCAGCGCCAGGTGGCGCGCCTGCACGTCGGCAGCTTTGCGACGGCACACCGCGCTGAGCTGGTCAAGCTCATTGCCAGCATCACGCCGGGCGATTGCAATCGCACCCAGTTCTACTCCAGCGGAGCCGAGGCGGTAGAGGCCGCACTCCGCCTCGCCAAGTCGCACACCAAGAAGACCGAGGTCGTCGCCTTCTGGGGTGGGTATCACGGCAAGACTGGCGGCGTGCTTCCGCTGCTCGGCAGCTCGTTCAAGCACGAGCTGGGACCCCTGATGCCGGGCTGCTACCTCTCGCCATATCCGTCGATGTCGCGCGACGAATTCAACTCGAGTTCACCCGAGGAATGCCTCCGGCGCGCGATGCACTTCCTGCGGCGCAAGATCCAGGTCGAGACCACCAACAACATCGCCGCCATCATCGTCGAACCGATCCAGGGCACTGCGGGCAACATCATCCCGACGCCAGGCTTTCTCCGCGAGTTGCGGGCGCTTGCCGACGAGATCGGTGCGGTCCTCATTGCCGACGAGATGATCACCGGTTTCGGACGTACCGGGACGATGTTCGGCGTCAATCACGACGGGATCGTGCCCGATATCATGACCGTGGGCAAGGCGTTCGGTGGCGGCTTCCCGATGAGCGGCGTGATCGCCACCGAGAAGGTCGCCTTCTCGATGCCGTGGGC
>JBEPVV010000013.1:0-11297 GCA_041690795.1 Gemmatimonadota bacterium
ACCGATAACAACCCGCTTCCCCAGCCGTTCGATGCCGACGACCTCGCGCCCCGCCACGGCGCTGAAGGGAGGCGTGACCGACCGGAGCACGAACGGATTCAGGATCGTCGCACGTACCACGGCGTGACCGAGCGTCGCGGCGCTCAGCCGCTCGACGTAGACGGTGACGTCCGGCAGCTCGGGCAGGGCTAGGGCTTGGCCAGCGCCACAATCGCCGCATCCACTGCGGCGCGCGTGTCGGCGTACTGGATCGTAGCCACGTTGGCGCGGAGCAGCCGCAGGGCGGCCGGTTTGTCCACGCGAGTCATTGTGCTGGCGATGGCGGCCACGGTCCAGCGGCGTATGGATGGGCGTTCGTCATTGAGGTGGCCAGCGATCAGCGACGCGGCGTGCAGGTCTCCACGCCCCGCGAACACCGCGAGGGCCTGCACCGCCAATTGCAGGCGCGCGGTCGAACGATCGATCGTGGTGATCAGCGAGGTATCGTTCAGCTGTAGTGCCGACCGAAGGCCGGCAGTCTGGATCACGTCCTGATATGACGGCAGTCCGAGCGCCGTGGTGACTGCGTCGTGTGCGTGCGATGGATCGGCGCGCACGAGCGTGATCAGCGCCGCGGCGCGAACCTGATAGCTCGCATCGTGGGCGAATGCGTCGCCGGCGATTGCCGCGACCTCCATGCCGCCGATTCGTTCCATTGCGCCGAGTGCTGCGGCGCGCACCGTCGCCGAGGTGTCCTTTGCCGCGCTCGCGAGCGAGCCCATCGCTGTCGTCGCTGGAAATTCGGCGAGGGCCTCGATCGCCTCTACCCGCGTGAGGTAGTAATCGGCGTGCGTCGCGGCCTGGGTCAGGGCGAACGTCGCATCGGCGTCCGCCTTGCGATGGGCCAACTGGCCAATGGCCCATTCCAGATTCCACAGGTTGTGCTCCCGGTGCAGCATCTCGGCCAGCGCGGCTGATGGCTGCTCGAACGTCAGTTCCTTCAGCATCTGGTTATCGGCGTCGAAGACCACCATCGTCGGCTCGGCCTTCATGCTGTCGAGCACGATCGTCTGATCGCGCGAGCCGATCGTTGCCGGATAAAACGCATCGCCTCCCTTGAACCCGACGTGGATGCGGATCGGCATCGAGAACGCCGCGGGCACGCGGAAGAGCCGGCCGCTGCTGTCGACCTTGAACGAGTCGACCTGCGTCTGCTTCACCTGCAGCGTGAGCCGGGAGTGACTTGCGTCGTAGCTGCTGGTGACGACGAGCTTCGGATGCCCCGACGCATAGATCCATTCATCCCAGAACCAGTCGAGGTTCTCGCCTGTTGCGGCGAGCACTGCCTGGCGAAGGTCTTCGGTCGTAGCGGTGACGAACGCGTGCTGCGCGAGAAATGCATGGATCGACGCCCAGAAACGCTGCGGCCCGAGATAGTGCCTGAGCATCTCGAGAACGAGCGCGCCTTTGGGGTAGATGTTGTTCGATCCCAGGGAGGCCAGCGGCATCGATCGCCGCTGCTCGATCTGCAGGTACTGACGGTATTCATCGGCGTAGTAGTCCTGCGCAACCTGCTCGCCGAGTTTCTCGTTCCAGTACTGCCCGGGCATGAACTCCGCGAACCCTTCATTGAGCCAGGTGTTCGCCCAGTTCACCGTCGTGACGTAGTCGCCGAACCACTGATGCGCGAGCTCATGCGGAATCAGGATGTACTGATACCAGGGTCGATCGATATACGCCGCCGAGTCCGGAAGCCAGTCGACCAACGTCGTGGCGCTGACGTTTTCCATGCCACCGAAGAAGTCCGCGACCGTCGTCTGGGCATACTTGGCCCAGGGATACTTGATGCCAGTGAGTCTGGAATACACGCCGATCATGTCGGAGGTGACGTGAAAGAGCGCCCAGGCGCGGGTGCTGTCTTCGTGATAGGTGTAGTAGTCGACCGGCACGGAGCCCCAGCGGTCGTGAAGTACGGCGAGCGGCGCCACCACCAGCGAGACGAGATACGATGCTGAAGGTGTTTCCTGCGACCAGCTCACGGTGCGATTGTTTCCGGCCACCACGTTGGAGACCATCCGCCCGTTGGACACGGCCATGTCGTTGCGCGGCACGGTGGCAACCAGCTCCCACGTCAGCTTGTCGTTGGGGAAATCGTAGGTCGGAAACCAGGCGTGGTTGTCCTGCGATTCGCCCTGACTCCAGATCTGGTCAGGCCGATGCGGCAACCCGCCGCTGGTGATGAAGGTGAGTCCGTGGCCACTCGCTACGTGCCCGTCGTAGACGATGGTGAAGACCAGCGTGTCACCGAGTCGGAGTGAGCGGGCGGGGCGGATCACCAGCGTGTCGCCGTGGCGTGACGCGCCGAGCGTGTGTCCTGCGCGATCGGTGATGCGCGTGTTGACGAGCAGCGCACCTTCATCGAGGATGATCGAGTCCACGCCGCCCTGCCTGGCAACGAGCGTCGTGGTGACCGCGCCGGCAAACGATGTCGAATCCCACCGAAAATGTGACACGACGATCCGCTGGTGGATCATGTCGAAGTTGTGCGATCGAGTGTAGTGATCGTTCGCCATCAACTCGAGATTCGTGCGGACGGGCACGGTCTGTGACACGCCGGTTCGCGCCAGCAGCGCCAGCGAGATGGCGGCGGCGACGAGCGAACGGGAAGAGCGCATGGCGGGCCTCGGCGATGGGTCCTGCTGCAGTCCGGGAATAATGAGGGTGCCCGGTGGAGGTACAAAGGCGGGGCCCCGTGCCGAACCGTTCGCGCTGCCGGTTCGGCTGGCGCAGTTCCTGCACCCGGGATGGTGATCGGCAGGTTCACTTTGGGGGTCAGGTCGTGGCGTGCTTCCCGGAAAATCTGGCTGGCCGGCCGGTGGCGACCAGCCTGCTGGCGCTTCTCTGTTCGGCCGGATCAGCCGGTCATGGCGCTGCGCGTGGCTCCTACGCCGCCACCGGCCGGCTGGAAGGGATCGCTACCATCGCTCCGGTGCTGACGGCTGCCCACCGCCGGATCCGGGTCTATGACGAACCTGGGACGCCCCCGCCACAGCCGGCGCCGCAAAATCCCATGGCAAACGTCGTGATCTACCTCGACGCCGCCCCCGCCCTGCGAGGTGCCGGGGATGCCGGACGGGGTGGCACGCCGGGGCTCCGGCAGCGCGACGAGACGTTTGTTCCGCACGTATTGCCCGTACTGGTTGGCTCGACTGTCGACTTTCCCAACGATGATCCGCTCTTTCACGACGTCTTTTCGCTCTCGCCGGCACACTCGTTCGACCTCCATCGCTATGGCCAGGGCCAGTCGCGCTCGCAGCTCTTCGCCAGGACCGGCGTCGTCGAAGTCTTCTGTCACATCCACGCCGACATGAGCGCATACATCCTTGTGCTCGACAACCCGTTCTACGTGACGCCGGACGCGAGCGGACACTTCGCGCTCGATGGCATTCCTCCGGGCGACTACCGCATGGTCGCCTGGTACGAACGCTCCCGTCCCGTCATGACCCGCGTGCACATCGATGCCGACCGCGCGACTCACCAGGATGTTCGCATCCCGATTCCGAGCTCGTGATGACACTGGCTGAACGTTGCTCGTTGCTCGTTGCCCGGGCGCGGTCCAGCTCGCTCGGCCTCAAGCTTGCCCTGATGGGCGCTCTCCTGACGGCGGCTGTCGTCGGCGGAACCTTCATCGTGTTGCGGGTCAGCACCGAAGCCAACGTCACGCAGGTCCTGGTCGGCGAGATGCACGCGACGCAGGCGGCGTTGCGACACATCGAAGACCGCAATCGAAGCCAACTGCTCCAGAGCGCGTTGCTGGTGTCGAACTCGCCGACGCTGAAAGCCGCGGTGGACGCCTGGCGCCTCGCCGGCGACGCCTCGCATCCGACTGAGCGCCTGGCCACCATCGACGGTGCCCTGGGAAGCGCGTTCGACGGCCTCGGCGTTGACCTCATCCTCATAACCGACGACAGCGGCCGCGTCCTTACGGCGCGAAGCGACAGCGGATCTCCGCTGATCGGCAGCTCGCTGCGTTCGCTCCCGGCGCTGCGATCGGCGCTGTACGGCACCAGCACCTCGGCGGACTCAACCTATGGCGTGGTTCAGGTCGGCGGCGCACCGATCGAGCTCGCGGTGGTGCCGCTGCTGGTCCATCAGTTTCCCGTCGGGGCACTCGTCCTCGGGAAGCGTCTCGATCACATCGTCCCGGTGGACGCCACGGCGGACACCCGCCAGATCGTGTCATCCGGGGGCTTGGTGCTTGCCTCCACGTTGTCGCAGCTCCCGGTGGGATCGCGCTGGAAGCCGCGCGAATCACATGGCTCCAGCCGGTCGGCGACCACCCGCGTCGGTGGCGAGGATTATGTGGCGGCATCGCTGCCACTGGGGTACGGCCTGGACGGCGAAAGCGTCGAACTGGTTCTCATGCGCCCGCTGCTCGCGGCGATCCAGCCGATCAAGGCCGAGCTCAAGTGGCGTTTCCTGTCAGCAGGTCTGCTCGCGGTGCTCCTCATCGGGATCGGAAGCGTCGCACTGTCGCATACCACGTTGCGACCGCTGGGGCGCTTCGTCCGCTTCATGCAGGCCGGCACGTCGGCGGACGGTTTTGCGACCTTCGATGATCCGCACGCACCGACCGAGATCCGCGCGCTCACGGATACCTACAACAAACTGATCGAATCGCTCCAGCGTGGTCACGAACAGGTGCAGCAGCGCACGGTCGACCTTGCCAAGGCCAATCACCGCCTCAACCGGCAGATCCACCACCGCGAGCGCGCCGAGCGCGCGTTGCGCGAAAGCGAGGATCAGCTGCGCCAGGCGCAGAAACTTGAGGCGCTCGGCGCGTTGGCTGGAGGCGTGGCGCACGACTTCAACAACATTCTGTCGATCATCCTCGGCTACGCCGAGATCGTACAGACCGAACTCCCCGCGGACAGCTCGCAACGCGTGGACGTCATCAAGATCAGTGACGCCGCGGTACGGGCGCGAGCGCTGGTCCGCCAGCTGCTGGCCTTCTCCCGGAAGCAGGTCCTCCAGCCGCAGGTTGTCGACCTCAACGAGATCGTGGCCGGCGTGCAGCCGCTGCTGCGCCCCCTGATTGGCGCAGATGTGGTGCTTGAGGTCAAACTCGATCCGGAACTGCTGCGGGTCATGGCCGATCCCAGCCAGATCGAGCAGGTGATCATCAACCTCGCTGTCAACGCGCGCGACGCGATGCCGAACGGCGGGTCACTTACGATCGAAACAGCGAACGTGACGTTGGAGGCGCGGTCGGGTCACCACCCGATGCCGCCAGGTCCCGTCGTGATGCTCGCCGTCACCGATAGCGGAACCGGAATGGATGCCGCGACGCGGCGCCGGATCTTCGAGCCGTTCTTCACCACCAAGCCGGTGGGCAAAGGCACTGGCCTCGGCCTCGCCACCGTATACGGCATCATGCGGCAGTCCGAGGGCAACGTCACCGTCTACAGCGAACCCGGTGAAGGGAGTGTGTTCCGGTGCTACTTCCCGCCGGCCGTCGCAGTGGTAGAGTCGGCCGAGGACACGGCATCGGGCGCATCGAGTGGAACGCGCGGCGCCGAGACGATTTTACTGGCTGAAGACGAGCCGCAACTGCGGGAGCTGATGCGCAGAGCGTTGCAGCGGCAGGGGTACGAGGTACTCGAGGCCACCGACGGCGCTGACGCCCTGGAGGTGGCGGCAGCATTCCCGGGTACCATTCACATGCTGGTCACCGACGTCGTGATGCCGCACACCTCGGGAACCGAACTGGCCGAGCAGTTGCTGCGCAGCCGACCAGGGCTCAGGGTCGTGTTCATTTCCGGCTATTCGAACGAGGCGATCGAGCGGCACGGAATGCTCGCGCCCGATTCGGTCTTCCTGCAGAAGCCGATCTCCCCCGAAGTGCTCTCGCGCGCCGTGCATGATCTCCTCGATGCCGAGTTCGCAGCCCGGTCGGAAATGTGAAACGCTTGCGACTCGTTGCACTAACCGTGGCGCTGATGACAGGGGCTGCCGGGCCGACGCCCGCCCAGGGCTTCTCGCTCGAAGCGCTCGGCTCGGCGGAGGCGTGGAAGACCGATGATGGTTCACTCCTGCTGGCCCGCAATGGCGGACAGGCCGTCGTGTACGGCCAGGTGTATGCGTGGCTGGCATACCAGCCGTCGCCGCGATGGCGCTTCATCGCGCTGGGTGAGTTGTACACCCACAGCGGGCCTGACTCCGGACTGGAGA
Organism: Gemmatimonadota bacterium; assembly: GCA_041690795.1. Taxonomy (GTDB): domain Bacteria; phylum Gemmatimonadota; class Gemmatimonadetes; order Gemmatimonadales; family GWC2-71-9; genus Palsa-1233. The sequence goes on from JBEPVV010000013.1 coordinate 6,211, forward strand.
CCGAGTTGCAGATGCTCTCGGTGCGCTGGTGGCGTTCGCGCGCCGTTCGCATCGAAGCGGGCAGGATTCTGTCGCCCGTGGGAGAGTTTGCGGCCCGCCGATTCGCGAACGTCAATCCCCTGATCGGCGCGCCGGATACCTATGGCGATGCCTATCCATGGGGCGCGACGGTGTCTGGGGGGATTGGAGCGTTCGACTATACTGCGGCCGCAGTGACGTTGCCGGCGGTCAACGAACGCTACACGCCGGCGCCCGGTGCGCGTCTGCGCCCTGTGATTGGCGCGGGGCTCACGCTGAGCCCCGGCCTGCGAATCGGATTGACCGCCACACACGGTTCGTACCTGGGCAGCGTCGACGCGGCCCAACTTTCGTCCGGGATGACCTGGTCCCATTTTCAGCAGACAGTCGCGGTGTTGGATCTCCGCTATAGCGCAGGGCGCTTCGACAATCGCGCCGAGGCCACGTGGTCGTCGTATCAAGTTCCGACCGTGACCGGCGCCGTTCATGGCTTTGGCTGGTACGCGGAATCCCGCGCGACGATTTCTCCGCGGCTCTTTGCCGCCATCCGCCTCGAGCACAATCGGTACGCCTTCGTCCAGCCGGTCGATCCGTCGTTCTGGGTCGGAGCGGAGACAACGCAGATGAACGGAGAACTGGGGCTCGGCTATCGCTTCTCCAGTGACGCGCTGCTGAAGGCATCGGTGCGCACCGATCACTGGCCGGTGCACGAGAAGGCTGGCACGCTCTTCCCCGATGGATACGCGCTCGCTGTGCAGTTCTCGCTGCAGGCAGATCTCCTCGCGCTGGTCCGCGGCAAACCCTGAGCAGTTGCGCTGCGCTTAGCGCGGTTGCCGCCGAAGTTCAAGGTCGAATCGCGGTACGGCCGGTTCGCCCGGATAGGCTTCTGCAAATGGCAGCCGCAGCCTCGCGCCATTGGCGACGACACCCTCCACCGCATGCACGACAGCCAGCGCCTGCAAGTGCGTGATCGCGGGATCGCGCTGATCGGGCACCAGGGTCCACCCCAGCAGCAGTGGACCCGACGCCTCGATCGTCCAGCCCGGACCTGTGATGAGCACGCCATCCGATGCGACCACACGTTGGGCCGGCGTGCCCAGCAACCAGCGTCCTGCCCTTGCGCTTGGCGACGTAATCGGCGCGATGGTGAGGGCGGCGTGCGGCGCCCGCAGCGTGACGTCGATGACGGCCTGATATCGCGGACCAATAGCGTGCTCCAGCGCGACGCGATCGATCGCAGCGCGAATCACCATCCTGCTGCCGTCGGCACTCACGCTCACCGGCGTTGGCAGCGCCGGCGCGTCGGGCGGAACGAACGGGTAGATGAATCCCACGCCGGCGCGAACGCGCGCGACCGACGCCCGCTCGCCGGTGATTCGGGCCCACGCCGCCGGCCATGGCACCGCGGCCGGAGCCGGTAGCGCGGCGGGCAGCGAGGTGAGCGCCGCGGGCCCGCTGCCGCGGCGCACGACGTCGCGATAGAGCGATGCCACTTCGGCGATATGCTGCCGCGCGAGTGGCTCTGGAGTTCCGTCCTGCCATCGCGGGCCCAGACCGACGTTGTGATCAGTCGCCATGACAGCGGCGATCTGCGCGGAGCGGCTGGTGCCTGAAGCGATGCTCGAAATCGCGCGTCGCAGTCGCCAGCTCCACACCGGCTCGCTGGCGCGCAGCAGATCCCAGTCGCCTCCCCATTCACCGACGTGCACGTCGACCCGGATTCGGGGCGCTGTAAGCAGGTGGCGGAAATACACGTCGGGCGTGGCAAGGATGAGGCGAGCGACGCCGGGGCGTCGGTTCCAGCGATCAATGGCGTCGGGGAGGGCGGCGGCGCACGCGACATCGCCGTTGTCATACGCGTGCTGCACCAGCGACAGACGCTGCGAGCTCACGCGCAACGCCAGCTGGGTCGAAACGCCAAGGGTCAGGATGCTGTCGTCCGAAACTGACGCGGGAAAGTGTCGCGGATCGAAGAGGCGAAGGCACGCCGGCGGCAGCAACCAGCGAGCCAGACCGTCGGTGTATCCGTGAGCGTCGATGGTGACCAGTACTTGCGCGCCGCTTGACGACCGCCAGAAGAACGCATCGCGTGCAAGTGCGGTGGGGATCGGCGGTGAGAAGTTGACGTTCGGCCCCATCATCAGGTCGTGGATACCGGCCCGCGCGAGCGCGTCGACGAGCGCCTCGGGCGTGGCCGGAAGGTCGTTGACCGCAGCGACCACCGGACGCCGGCCGAGCTCGCGTTGGATCCGGTCGAGATGCAGGGTCAACAGCGGCAATATCATCGGGAAGGCGGCCCCGTGCGGGCTGAGCATCGTGGCGCCAATGCCGATCCGCCCACCCACCACCAGCGCCCGCAGGCGCGCGATGCGGGATGGATCGCGATGGTACCGGTCGAGCCACGCGTCGACCACCCAGCCGCCTTCTTCGAACCAGACAAAGCGCGGATCGGATTCCGCGGCCGCGATCGCGTGGTCGAGGATGGTGATCCGCTGCTGGCGTACCACGCTGATCGGTGCAGTGAAGCCGAGATCAAGGTGCGATCCGGGCACGACGAAGATGGTGTCGCCGGGCCGCTGCGCGCCGAGCGGCGCGATGTTCGCAATCGCCCCCAGCACGCAGATCGCCAGATACGACCGCGGCGTCACCAGCAACAGCCCTCATAGTGCCACGGCAATCCACGAAGCTCATCCCAGCCGACCAGGTCGATGACGGACTGGTCTGCGCGTACCACCGAAGCCAGCTCCTCACGCGATGCGCAGCGGTGCGACGCGACGACGACATCGGACCGTTCGATCGCGTCAACGGCACGATCCGCCAGCAGCGACGCCAGGTGAGGCATGCGGCGCCGGATCTCGTGCGCGTTGGCTCCGACGAGGCGGTGCAGCTGCAGCAACGGGTCGTGAATGATGACCTCGTACCCGCGACCGATCAGCGTCTCGGCGACGGTGACCATCGGGCTGCCGCGCAGGTCGTCGGTATCGGGCTTGAAGGCGAGGCCGAGGATGCCGATTCGCCGCTGCTGCTTGGATGAGATCAGCGACAGGATTTCGTCAACGTGGGCCTGGTTGGTCGTCAGCGTTCCGTCCAGCAGGGGGAGACTCATCCCGGTTTCGCGACCGAAAGCCCGCAGCGCGCTGACATCCTTCGGCAGGCACGAGCCGCCGAAGGCGTTGCCGGGGCGGAGATACGACGACGAGGTGTTCAGGCGCGTGTCGTTGCAGAGGACATCCATGAGCGCCAGGCCGTCTTCGCCGACGGACTTCGCGAGCCGGCCGATCTCGTTGGCGAAACCGACCTTGATCGCGTGATAGTAGTTGCACGAGTACTTGAGCAGCTCGGCTCCTTCCCAGCGCAACACGCGCGGGCTCCCCGCGAAGAGCTCGATCGGCGCGGGGTCGCCCGGCGGCATGCCATCGTGGGTTCCCGCAACGGATATCGATGGCTGCTGAAAGTCCGCGACGGCGTGTCCCTCACGAAGAAATTCCGGGCAGTAGAGTACTTGCAACCTGCGGGATGCGACCAGCGGTGCGAGGAGCTCCGCGCACAGCTGCCGCGTACTTCCCGGCAGCATCGTGCTCCGGAAGATCACGGTGTGGCGATGGGACGAAGCGTCGAGCGCCGCGACGATCTGGCGCGTCGCCGAGCGCACGAACGAGAGGTTCAGCTTGCCGGAATCGAGCGAGGGCGTGCCCACGCACACGACGGAAATGGCGGTGTCGCCGATGGCCGCCGATGCACTGATGGTCGCCGACAGATGCCCGGTGCGCGAGCCCCGCGCGATCAGCTCGTCCACGAAGGGCTCGACTACCGGAGACCGCCCGGCATTGATCGCGTCGACCTTCTCCTGCTGGACGTCGACGCCAACCACCCGATGCCCGCGTCCGGCGAGGCATGCCGCCGTCACCGTCCCGACGTACCCCAGTCCGAACACGCTGACTCGCTGCGCCGCCGCGTCCGCCGCGGCCAGCATCATGCGCGCGCCGCCAACATCGCAGATTCGAGCGCCTGAAGCGTCGCCGCAATCGATATCGGTGCATTGGCGAGCGGGGCAGCGGCCGACGCATCCTCGCGAATGTTCTCGCCGCGGCCACTGTCCTTGAGCAGATGACCGGTGAGGATCGCGACGGCACGCTCATCGCGGCCGATCACTCCCGTCGACCGCAACTTGCGGATGCCGGCAACCGACGCGGCGCTGGCCGGTTCGCACCCGACACCGGTTGCATCGATGATTGCCTTTGCGGCCATGATGTCGTTGTCGCTCACACTTGCCACGACGCCGTTGGTCGCGCGAATGGCCGTCACGCCACGATCATATGATGCGGGCGCACCGATGCGAATCGCACTGGCAATGGTGCTCGCGTGTACCGGCTCGAGGCGGTCGAATCCTCGCGCGAATGCCTGCGCGAATGGTGATGCGCCGGCGGCCTGAATGGCCGCTAGTCGCGGTTTGCGGTCGATCAGTCCCAGCGCGAACGCCTCATCGATCGCTTTGCCGAAAGCCGCCGTGTTCCCCAGGTTTCCCGCCGGCAAGACGATCCAGTCGGGAGCCACCCAGTCCAGCTGCTGCAATAGATGGAACACGATCGTCTTCTGTCCCTCGAGACGAAACGGATTGACGGAATTCACGAGGTAGACGCCGAGTACCGTGCTGGCTTCCTGCAGCAAGCGCAGGCAGTCATCGAAATCGCCACGAACGAGGAGGGTCCGCGCGCCGTAGGCGAGCGTCTGGGCGAGTTTTCCCGTGGCGACCTGTCCGTCGGGCACCACAGCGAGGGCTGTCAGCCCGGCCTGCGCCGCGTATGCTGCCATCGAGGCGGACGTATTTCCGGTCGACGCGCACGCGACCGCGCGTGCGCCGATGCGCTTCGCTTGCGTGATGGCGACGGTCATTCCGCGATCCTTGAATGACCCGGTGGGATTGTGCCCTTCGTGCTTGAGGCGCAGGCCGGGCAGGTCGCACCATGCCGAAAGCACCGGGCGTTCGAGTAGTGGCGTATTTCCTTCAGGATAGCTGACCGCATCAGCGACCGCAGTGGGCAGCACGAGCCGGCCGAACCGCCAGACAC
>JBEPVV010000014.1:0-10990 GCA_041690795.1 Gemmatimonadota bacterium
ACCGAGGGCAACACTGCCAGCATCTTTCCCAACCTTGGCTTGACGCCCGGGCTCAAGACCGAAACGCCGCAGGGACTCTTCGCCGACGGCACCATTCTGCGTGGTGTCATTGTCGACCGCACCAGTCCGCTGGTGTACGGCTACGAACACAGTGAGGTGCCGGTGTATTTCAATGCGGCACCGGTCTTCAACTCGGGACAGCCCGCTGCGGTACCGATCGAGGTGCCGGGAGCAGCAGGCGGGCGAGGTCGCGGCTACAGCCAGAACATCACGCCGATGGCCACACCCAACCGTGTGCAGCTGGCGCCCTGGGATCCCGACCATACGGGCACGGCGTATGGCGCGACGGTGGTCGCCGACACCACCGCAGGCGCCGACGGTCGCGGCGGACGCGGCGGCGGGGGATTCGGGGGTGGTGGAGGCGGAGCAGGCGGCGGACGAGGTGCCACAGCGGCGCAAACTCTGACCGGTGTCAGCGCGGATTCGAATGCGAGAATGCGGGTGGTGATGTCGTTTCCGGCCAAGGCCTCCGACATGTTGTTGTCGGGCACGCTCGCCGGTGGCGAGGCGCTATCGAATCGCGCGCAATTGATCGACGAACGTATCGGGCAGGGTCACATCATCATGTTCGCGTTCCGGCCCTTCTGGCGGTGGCAGACGCAGGGCACATTCGCGATGGGCTTCAATGCCATCGTGAACTGGGATCACCTCGACGCCGGACGCTGACGGCAGCGAGGATGGTCAGGCGCTATCGGGCGGTGTCATCATCATCCACACCGCCACACCGTTGCCGGTGGCGCCAGGCGTCCGGTCGTTGCAGGTCCCCTCGAAGCTTCGGCCGTCGCGGCGGGTGAGGCGGCAGTAGAGAAACGATCCGAGGCCCATGGCCCAGTCGAAGGTGAGCACGTCGTTTTTCACCTTCGCGCCGGACATGTCGTAGGTGATCCCGCCGCGGCCACGCAGCGTGATCAACAGGTGTCGGCCGGCCTGGTCGACGGCGAACGAAACGCGGATGCTGTCCTGATCGGCCTGCTGCAGCCAGCCGCGCCAGATACCGGGGCGCATCTCCTGTGCGGTGGCTGGCCTGGCGGCGCCAGTCACAATGACGGCGGCGACCAGCATGACGGCGACGCTGCGATGCATCAATCCTCCGAGGGCGGACGTCGGTCGCGCTTGGTGGCGCTCCGCTTCCGCTTGGAATCGAGCCGGGCGCGTTTCGACGACGCGGGCGGGCGGGTGCGTTTGCGCTTTCGCGGGATGATCAATGCCTGGGCCACGATCTCCACGAAGCGCGCGATCGCCGCCTCGCGGTTGCGGAGCTGGCTCCGCTCCTCCTGCGAAACGAGCCGCAGCTTGCCGGTGGAATCCAGGCGCGTCCGCAAGCGTTGCATGAGGTGAACGCGCTGGGCATCGTCGAGCGACGGGGACGCGGCCACGTCCCACACCAGCTCGATTCGCGTGGAGGAGGTGTTCACGTGCTGCCCGCCCGGACCACCGCTCCGCGACGCGCGCAGCGCGAGTTCATCGCGCGGGATCGTCAGCGTCGCGCTGATTTCTATGGTGTCATTCCCGGCCATCTGTCGAGGCTAATGGCATGGAGCGGACGGCGATAGAGGGCGGAGGGAGGTAACTTTTCCCCCATGCGCTGCCTTGCCCGTCTCGTACTGCTGGTCGTCCTCCTGGTGGGGGCAGCCGTCGGCTGGCTCTACCGCGACGATCTCCATCGGTGGGTGGACGGCAAGCTGCACCCCGCGGCGCAGGCGGCACGAGTCGGTCATCCCTCGGCTACGACGTTGACGAGTGCCATGCACCGCCTCGACGCGCTGCGCCGCCCCGGTGTTGATTCCATTGTACTGTCCGCGAACCAGATGGCATCGCTACTGGTGGACGGCAGCCGGCTTCTGCCCGGCGCGTCGTCTGATTCGTTCTCCATTGAGCTCGGCGACCGCAGCGTGCGCGTGCGCACCATGGTCGACAGCGCCGCCATTCCTGCGCGGTGGCGAATGCTGATGCCGGGCTCGGCGCGCCGCTTCGAGGAACTGGTAGTCCGCGGCACGCTCACGCCAGTCCGCGCGGGGCGCGCCGAGTTGCAGGTGGAGCATGTCGAGGTGCGTGGTATTCCGCTGCCGGCAGACCTGGTGGCGCGTGCCGCAGCGCAACTCACTGGAAGGGGTAGTGACGGTCGGATCGAGTTCTCGCTCCCGGCGGTGGTCGGTGGTTTTCGCGTCCGCCCCGACGGCGTCACGATCTACCGCGAAGGGAGCACCCGATGAAAGGCCGCATCCTGGTCGTGGACGATGAACGGTCGATCCGCGACGTACTGGCACAGGTGCTGGGATACGAGGGCTACGAGGTCGCCACTGCCGGGTCGGGTGGAGAGGCGCTTTCGAGCTATCGCGCCCACAAATTCGACCTCGTCATCCTCGACGTAAAGATGCAGGGGATCGATGGCATCGACACGCTGCAGCAGCTTCGCGCGCTTGACGACGACGCGCGGGTCGTCATGATCTCGGGCCATGGCACCATCACGACGGCGGTACAGGCGGTCAAGCAAGGGGCCTTCGATTTCCTGGAGAAGCCACTCGACTCAGACCGGCTGCTGGTGACGGTGCAGCGCGCGCTCGAGCACCGCCGCCTGGAAGGGGAGAACGTGCGTCTGCGCGAAGGGCTGGCCCGCGCCACCGATGCCCGTTTCGCGATGGTCGGGACCAGCGAGGGGTTGCAGAAGATTCGCGAGCTGGTCGCGCGGGTCGCGCCTACCAACGCCCGGGTGTTGATTACCGGCGAAAACGGCAGTGGCAAGGAACTGGTCGCGCGCGCAATCCATGACGGATCGCCGCGGAAGCGCAGTCCGTTCGTCGAGGTCAACTGCGCCGCCATTCCAAGCGAGCTGGTCGAAAGCGAGCTCTTCGGGCATCTGCGCGGTTCCTTCACCGGCGCCAGCGCAGATCAGGTTGGCAAATTCGAGGTTGCTGACCAGGGCACCCTCTTCCTTGACGAGATCGGCGACCTGGCGCTGAATGCGCAGGCGAAAATTCTTCGCGCCCTGCAGGAAGGGGTGATTGTCCGGGTCGGCGGGAGCAAGCCGATTCCCGTCGATGTCCGCGTGATCGCCGCCACCAACCGGGACCTGGCCGACGAAATCTCGGCGGGGCGCTTCCGCGAGGATCTCTACTTCCGGCTGAACGTGATGCCGATCGCCGTTCCGCCGTTGCGCCATCGGCTCGAGGATCTTCCGGCCCTTGTCTCTCACTTCGTCGCCGCGCTCGGCAGCGGACCCGGGATGGTGCCGAAGCCGTTCACGGCGGGCGCACTTCGCCGGATGCAACGGCGTCACTGGCCCGGCAACGTCCGCGAGTTGCGGAATGCGGTGGAGCGCTTGCTGATTCTGGCCACTGGCCCGGACGTGACGGAGCAGGACGTCGAACTGGTGCTGCCGCCGGAGACGAGCGCGCCGGTCGAGCGCGACAAGCTCGTCGCCGGCGCGAGCGACCGCACGTTCATGGAGTTCCGCGAAGACGCCGAGCGCGCGCTCGTGGCCGCGCGGCTGATCGAACATCAATGGAACATCTCCGAGACAGCCCGCTCACTCGGAATGCCGCGGTCGAACCTGTACGCCAAGATCGAGAAGTACGGCCTGACCAAGGAGCCGCGATGACCGGACCGCGCGACTGGGACAAGGAGATGGCGGAAATCGACAAGCTCATGGGCAGCGAACGACCGGCACTGCCGGCCGGCGCTGCGCCAGTTGCGCGACGCGAAAGCGCAGCACCGGTCGCACGTGACGCGGCGCCCGCGCCGATGACGCGGCGGCGTGACACGGCGGGGGTCTGGTTCCGCGCGGTGCTCGGCGCCGCGGGCGCCGCAGCGCTTCCGTTCTGGCCATACGCCAAGAGCTGCGGGTTGCCGTTGTATCTCTACCTGATTGGCACGGCCGGCGTCATTGCCGCTGGCATCTGGACCATGCGCGGGGCGTGGACCCATCGGCGCGGCATCGCGCACAGCGCCGGTTTGCTTGTGCTCGTCGCCGGGCTTACTCTCGCAGCACTCGAAATCGCGCAGCGAACCGGTTTCGCCGCCGTGCGGCTCACATGGACCTGTCCCTGATTCGCACCACTGACTGACGACTCTCGACCAGCGACCGATATCTCATGGCAAAGACCTTCAAGAACTTCATCGGCGGTGCCTGGGTGGCCCCGATGTCTGGCAAGCATTTCCAGAACCGGAACCCGGCTGACACGACCGACGTCATCGGACGTTTTCCCGATTCGGGAGTGGCCGACGTTGCCGCCGCCGTACGTTCGGCGCAAGCGGGCTTCGAGCACTGGTCGCGGACGCCGGCTCCGCTCCGCGGTGAAGTACTGCGACGAGTTGGTGACCTGTTGACCGAACGCAAGGACGAGATCGCCGACGCAATGACGCGTGAGATGGGCAAGGTGCTGGCGGAAACGCGCGGCGACGTGCAGGAAGGCATCGACACGGCCTACTACGCCGCCACCGAGGGCCGCAGGCTCTTTGGCAAGACGGTTCCGTCGGAACTGCGCCGCAAGTGGGCAATGACGATGCGCCGGCCGATCGGCGTCTGCGGCCTTATCACCCCGTTCAACTTCCCGATGGCGATCCCGACCTGGAAAGCATTTCCGGCGCTGCTGTGCGGCAACAGCGTCATTCTCAAGCCGTCCGAGGACGTGCCGCATACGGCACATCTGCTGGTCGAGATCCTGCTCGAAGCGGGGCTTCCGCCCCAGGTGATCCAGCTCGTGCATGGTGGCGAAACCGCCGGTCGTGCGCTGGTCGAGCATCCCGGCGTGCCGGTGATTTCGTTCACGGGATCGACCGCAACTGGCGCCGCGATCGGCGAGGTCTGTGGCCGGATGCACAAGCGACTGTCACTCGAGATGGGCGGCAAGAACGCCATGATCGTGATGGACGATGCCGACCTTGACCTCGCGCTCGAAGGCGTGCTCTGGGGCGCGTTCGGCACCACGGGACAGCGCTGCACGGCGACCTCCCGCCTGATCGTGCATCGCAAGGTGCACGATCGGTTCGTGGCGCGCCTCACCGACGCCGCCAACGCGCTCGTGCTCGGCGATGGCCGCGACGCCCGAACGCAGGTCGGGCCGATGATTCACGAGGCGGCCCGCGGCAAGGTCGAGAAATACCTCGATCCCTCCGTGCTGCGCGATGCCGAGATCGCGAGCGGCGGCGCGCGTCCGCGTGGCGCGCGCACTGCCAACGGCTACTTCTTCAAGCCGACCGTCGTCACCAACGTCAAGGCCGGTTCACGGCTCGCGATGGAAGAGATCTTCGGCCCGGTGCTGAGCGTCATCCGCGTCGGGTCGTACGAACAGGCCGCGAAGGTCAACAACGAAGTCAAGTACGGCCTCTCGAGCTCGATCTACACCGCCAGCGTCGAACTCGCGTTTCGCGCGATGGAAGACCTGCAGAACGGTATCACCTACGTCAACGCGCCCACCATCGGTGCCGAAGCGCACCTGCCCTTTGGCGGGGTGAAGCAGACCGGCAACGGGCATCGCGAGGGCGGCTGGGAAGTGTTCGAGTTCTACTCCGAGACCAAGGTCTGCTACGTCGACTACTCGGGATCGTTGCAGCGGGCGCAGATCGATACCTATGACGTCTGAGATGAGGGGCGAGAGGCGAGCGACGCATGGCGGCTAATTCCTCGTTCGATGTCTCGACTGGCGCCGACCTGCAGGAAGTCGACAACGCCGTCAACCAGGCGACGAAGGAGATCGTGGGTCGCTACGACTTCAAGGGGACGCACTGCACCATCGAATTCGACCGGGACAAGGCGACGATCGCGCTGCTCGCCGATGACGAGTACCGCATGGACGCACTCCTCGACGTCATCAAACTGCGGCTGATCAAGCGTGGCGTGCCCGTGAAGAATCTCAAGGTCGGCGACCCCATCATCGGGACCGCCAGCTCGGTGCGGCGCGTGCTGACGCTCACGCAGGGCATTCCGCCGGAGACGGCGAAGAAGATCCAGCGCGCCATCAAGGACGGCGGATTCAAGAAGGTGCAGTCGAGCATTCAGGGCGAGGAGTTGCGGGTGACCTCGCCATCGCGCGACGAGTTGCAGGCAGTGATGGCGTTCCTGCGGGGTGAGGACTTCGACGTCGAGCTCAAGTTCGGCAATTATCGCGGCTGATGCGAACCTGCACGCTGGGCATTGCGTTCGTGGCCGCGCTGGTCACCGGGTCGTGCGCCCCACCTGAACCGGCGCCAGTTGTGGTGCCGCGGACTCGCGATCCGGATATCCGCATCGGGGTGCTCCTCAACGTCCATCGCGCCACCGTTGCGGCCAGCGCAGCGCTGCAGGTCGAAGATCCCGCCGAAGGGACCCTGCGCCTCCTCGCATCGGGCAGCGCGATCGACGTCGTGACCCAGGGGAATACGGTGATCGCCGGGACCGGCGATGACCGGATCTCGCGTTCGACGCTCACGATTGAATCCACCGACAGCGGCGGCACGCTCCGTCTCAACGGTCGCGACTATCACGGCGCGCTCGAGTTTCGCCGCGGCGACAGTGGCCTCACCGTTGTGAACCGCGTACCGCTTGAAGCCTATCTGGTCGGCGTGGTCGGAGCCGAAATGGGGCGCCGTGCGCCCGGCGAGGACGAGGCGCTCCGGGCCCAGGCCATCGCCTCGCGCACCTACGCAATCCGCAATCAGGGACGCTGGGCTGCGCGGGGTTTCGATCTGGTCGGCACCGTCAACGATCAGGTCTACTCGGGCACGTCGAACGAGAACCCGATGGCGGTCGCCGCGGTGAACGCGACGCGCGGCCAGATCCTCACCTGGAACAACGAGCCGATCGACGCCTTCTTCTTCTCGACCTGTGGTGGTCGCACCGAGACGGGCGTTGCAGCTTTCGCTGGCGCCGACCGCCCCTATCTGCAGTCCGTCGATGACGTCGATCCGTCGGGGACACCATGGTGCGCAGCGTCGCCACGCTTTCGCTGGAGCGCCGAGTGGTCGGGCGCGGCACTCGCCGCCACACTGCGGCGAACACTGGCGGCGGAGAACCTTTCGAGCGCGCGGAGTTCGGACCTCTCTGACATTCGCATCGTGTCGCATACCGGGAGTGGTCGTGTCGCCACGCTCGAACTGGCCGGCAGGGAAGGGCGGACGACGCTGACGGGGCAGGTAATCCGCCGGGTGCTCTCACCGACCGAAGGCGGCCCGCTGCGGAGCACCGATTTCACGATCCGGGTGTCGCGTTCGGGTGGCCGGATCGAGCGCGTCGCGATCGAGGGTCGAGGCAATGGTCACGCGGTCGGTATGTGCCAGTGGGGCGCCATCGGTCGCGCCCGCGCCGGACAGGACTATCGAACCATCCTGGCGAGCTACTTTCCGGGCACGGAAATCCAGCGGCTTTACTGAGCGGCAAGGAGCGAACATGGCAGAACGGTTGCGGCTTGGTATCGTCGGTGCGGGCGCCGTCACGCAGGTGGGGCACCTGCCAGCGCTCAAGCGGGTCAAGGAGATCGAGGTCGTCGGCATCTGCGACAGCGATCTGCCGAAGGCCCGCGCGCTCGCCGACCGCTTCTCCATTCCAGACGCCTACTCCGACATCGAAGAGCTGGTCGAATACGAGGAAGGGCTCGATGCGCTGCTGATCTGCACCCCGAGTCACCTGCACGAGTCGCACATCCTGGCGGCGCTGGCAGCCAAGCTGCATGTGTTTGTCGAACGGCCGATCGCCCTGACCGCGACGGCCGCGCAGAAGATCGTCAAGGCTGCGCAACGGCACGAGCGCGTGCTGATGGTCGGCGCCAATCATCGCTATCGTCCGGACGTACAGCAGATCCGCTCGTTCGTGCAGAGCGGCGAACTTGGCGACCTGGAATCGATCCGCGCCTGGTGGTTCATGGCACGCGCCGGACGCGCAGCCTTGGGCTGGCGCCAGAAGAAGGAACTCTCCGGCGGCGGGGCCATGCTCGACCTCGGTCTCGGCATGCTCGACCTCGCGCTCTGGCTGGGAGGATTTCCTGAAGTGCAACGGGTGATGTCGATTTTCCCCGATCGTGGCCGCGAGAAGGGCGTGGAGCCCTCAGGTGCGGCGATGCTTGCGCTCGAGGGCGGAGTCTCCGTGCACCTCGATGTGTCGTGGCGATTCGTGGGGCCGGGTGAACGCTTCGGGCTCGCGGTGCGAGCGTCGCGCGGTTCCGCCCGCATCAATCCGCTCGCGATCTGGAAGGACTTCCACGGCGTGGCACAGGATGTCGTCTCATCGGGTGCACACTCGCGGGAGACCCCCTTTGCCCTCGGCGTGCGGGCGCAGTGGGCCCACTTCGTGGCCTCGGTGCGCGGCGAGGCCACCGCGCCCTCGCTGGCCGAGCATGTCACCTTGCTGAAGGTGATGGAAGCGATCTACGAATCGGCGGAAAACGGCAAGGCCGTCACACTGTGAAGATCGCCGGCACGATCCGTTGTATGCTGCTGGCCGCGCTGCTTGGTCACGCAGCGCCGGGCGTGGCGCAGGTGCCACCTCCGGGATCGAATCTGCAGGTCTTTCTCATCACCATCGGCCCCGGCGCCGACATCTACGAGCGGTTCGGTCACAACGCCATCTGGGTTCGCGACACGGTGGCGATGCGCGACCTCATCTACAACTACGGCACATTCTCCTTTCCGCAGAGTCTTGCGGGCTCGCTCAACTTCGCCGGGCAATTCATCATGGGGCGGCCGCGCTACTGGCTGGGCGTGGAGACGTCGTTGCAGCGTGCCCTCGACGAATACGCCGAACGCAAGCGCGACGTCGATGCCCAGGAGCTCAACTTCTCGGCGGCACAGAAGGCGGACCTCGCCACTCGCCTCGCAATCAACGCGCTGCCGGCGAACAAGTACTACGGCTACGACTACTTCCGTGACAACTGCTCCACCCGCGTGCGCGACATGCTCGACGCGGTGCTCGGCGGTGCGATGCGGCGTGCGACCGCAGGACATCCGGCGGACGGGACGCTGCGATTCCACACCCGGCGTTCGATCACCAACGGCAAGCTGCTCTATGTCGGCATCGACGCGGCCTTCGGCCCCAACACCGACCGTTCGCTCGATCGCTGGAACGAGATGTTCCTGCCGGAGAAGGTGCAGCAGCTGATGCGAGAGCTCACCGTTACTGCCACCGACGGGACCGTCCAGCCGATGGTCCTCAACACCCTCCGGCTGCTCGAACTGCGGGCGTTCCGGGTGGAAAGCGAGCCGCCGACCTGGTTCGGTCGTTTCGCACTGGTTTCACTGGCGCTGAGCGCCGTCATTCTGCTTGCCACGGCACGAGGGCCGGTCCGCTTTGTCGGGAGACTGACCGGGAGCGGTTGGCTGTTGCTGATGGGACTGCTCGGAGCTCTGCTGCTCTTCTTCTGGCTCTTCACCGGACAGGTGGCCACCTATGCCAACCGGAACCTGCTGTTGATGTCCCCGCTGGCCTTGGGAGCGGTCCGGATGGTCTGGCAGCGTGGGGCCACGGTGGCGCCGTGGCGATGGTGGCTGCTGGCAGCGGTCGCCTTGTCGGCCACGACCGGAGCGCTGGTCTCTTTCTTGCCGATATTTGGTTATCAGGACATGTCGACTACGGTTTCGCTCACGCTCCTGCCCACGCTGTCGGCGCTGATCATCGCCGCCCGGCGTCAGGCCGAGGATGGCCGGCCAGCACACTGACTCTGCTCTCGCCTCAGGTCTGCGCGCTTCGCTATTTTCTCTTCTCTTTTCCCCTCCTTTTCGCTATTTTTGTCGGCTATCATGGTGCCGCATCGGGACCATGGCTTTTCACCCTGTGAGGTATCCAGTGAAGCCCAACGTCCATCCAGTCTACGAAACGATCACCGCGCATTGCCAGTGCGGAAATTCCTTCGAAACGCGCAGCACCGCCAAGGCCATCAGCGTCGAAGTCTGTGCCCTTTGCCATCCGTACTTCACCGGCAAGCAGCGCATGATCGACACCGCCGGTCGGGTTGACCGTTTCCGCCGCAAGTACGCGACGGGCGCCGCGCCGGAAACGGCTGCCAAGTCCTGACGCAGCTGGCCTGACCGGCTCCGGAGATGGATGCTCGACTCCGCCAGGCGCTTGCGCGGGCGGAGGAAGTTTCCCGGCAGCTCTCGGAGCCCGCCACCGCCGCTGAACCCGGTAAGCTCAAGGCACTCGGTCGCGAATACGCTCGGCTCACGCCGATCGTACGCGCGGCGGAGTCCTTGGTGTTGGTGGAGCAACAACTGGCGGAAGCGACCGAAATGACAACGGCCGACGATGCGGAGTACGCCGCACTCGCGCAGGAAGAAGTCCCCCGCCTGACGCAGGAAGCCGATGCGCTTCGCTCATCGATCGCCGAGCTGCTGGTGCCGCCCGATCCGCACGATGAACGCGACGTCATCGTCGAAATTCGCGCCGGTACCGGTGGTGACGAGGCCGGGCTCTTCGCCGGCGACTTGCTGCGCATGTACACCCGGTTCGCCGAACGCCGCGGTCTCCGCATCGAGCCGATCGAGGTGCACGCCGGGTCGATGGGCGGCATCCGCGAAGCTGTCGTTGCCATTCGCGGAGCTGGCGCCTTCGGGCTGCTGCGACGCGAGTCAGGCGTGCATCGGGTTCAGCGCGTGCCGGCAACCGAAACGCAGGGGCGCATTCACACGTCCGCCGCCACGGTCGCCGTGCTCCCCGAAGCCGAGGAGATCGACGTGCGCATCGATCCGCAGGACCTGCGGATCGACGTGTTTCGTTCATCGGGGCCGGGCGGACAGAGCGTGAACACGACGGACTCCGCGGTGCGGATTACCCACATTCCCTCGGGCCTCGTGGTCCAGCAACAGGACCAGAAATCCCAGCTGCAGAACAAGCTCAAGGCGATGGACGTGCTGCGGGCCAGACTGCTCGACCGGGTCATTTCTGAACAGGAAGCGGCGCGATCGGCCGAGCGACGTTCGATGGTCGGGACCGGCGACCGGTCGGCGAAGATCCGCACCTACAACT
>JBEPVV010000015.1:0-10853 GCA_041690795.1 Gemmatimonadota bacterium
CAATGGTGGCGCGGCAGCGGCGTTGGCTGGCATCATCTGCCCGATCTCTCGATTGCGTTCGTTGAACGTGGCTTCCGGCTGCTCGCACCGGGCGGGACCATGTCGTTCCTGCTACCGGCCAAGGTGGCGACGGCCGCGTACGCCGGTGCAGCGCGCTCAGCACTCCTGGAACGGTCGACGATCCATCGCGTCGCAGACCTCGGCCACGACGAGCGTGCCGGATTCGAAGCGACGACATATCCGCTCGCGCTGATCGCGTCGCGACGACGGCCGCCGCCCGGTCATCGCGTGCGACTGGGATTGGATTCCGACGCCGACGCGCAGGCGCAGAGCGCGTGGCGCGCGAGCGGCGCCTGGATGACGGCGTCGCCCGGCGTGCAGCGAATCGCGGCCCGACTCGCCCACGAATACCCGCGACTCGACGAGCAGGTCCGCGCCCAGCTGGGGGTCAAGACCGGCGCCAACGCGGCATTCCTCGATCCGCCGATCGGGCTGCACGCGTGGTGCCGCCCGGCGCTTCGCGGCCGCGACCTGCGACCCTTTCGAGCAGCCCCGGGCGCGATGCTCCTTTGGATTGCCGACGAGCGCGGCGTTCCGCTCAAACGCGCACCGGCGGCCGTTGCACGCCATCTCGCAGCGTTCGAAGGCCAGCTTCAGCGCCGGGCGGATCAGCACTCCGGGCCCGCGTGGCAGCTCTTTCGCACCCGTGCGGCAACGGCAGCCCACCGTGTCGTCTGGCGGGACCTCGCGCCACAGCTTCAGGCGGCGGTCATCCGACAGCATGATGTCGTTCCACTCAACAGCTGCTATGTCGCCGCGGTGTCGTCGGCGGCGATCGCCGAATCGCTGACGGCGTGGCTCAACTCCGGACCGGTGCGCGCGCTGGCACGACTGACCGCCGAACCAGCCGCCGGCGGGTGCGCCCGCTTCGGCGCCCGGACCGTCGGAATGGTCCCGCTTCCGGCAGCCGCGCTCGGCAACGCAGTGCTCGCGGCGTTCACGCACACCGCAAACGACCACGACATCCAGGCTGCTCTCGATGCCTGTGTCGCCGACATGCTCGGCCTGACGCCTGCAGAATGCGAACTACTCGGTGCCGTGGCCTCGAATCGTCGCTGAGGCGCTCCGCCGCACCGATACGCTGGCGCGCGTCGCGGGAAGGCATCCGCCGGTGGGATCGGTCGCCGAAACGCTGCGCGCCTTCCGAGCTGCATCCACGCCCGCGCGGTTCGCCGGACGTCCCCCAGCGTTCCTCCGGCCGGCACAACTGGATTCATGGCGACGCGTCATGGCTGCGCTGGGCATGTGGAACGGCGC
Source organism: Gemmatimonadota bacterium (assembly GCA_041690795.1). Taxonomy (GTDB): domain Bacteria; phylum Gemmatimonadota; class Gemmatimonadetes; order Gemmatimonadales; family GWC2-71-9; genus Palsa-1233. The sequence continues at coordinate 1,318 of JBEPVV010000015.1, forward strand.
ACTGCTCGTCGAGCGCGTGGGAAGTGGCAAGACATGGATCGCGCTCGGCGTCGCCGCCGCGCATCCTGCGAGCAACGCCGTCGCAATTGTACCGGCGATCCTGCAGGATCAGTGGCGTAGTGCCGCACGCGGCGCCGGCATCCCGCTTCAGGTGTGGAGTCACGAGCGAACGAGCCGCGGACAACTTCCTGCTGGCAACCCGCGGCTGGTGCTGGTCGATGAGGCACATCGCTTCCGCGAACCGTCAACCCGCCGGTTGGCGGCGATCGCGCCCTGGCTGCTGGGGCGCCGGACACTGCTGATCACGGCGACGCCGATCGTCAATCGACTCGGCGACCTCGTCACACTCCTCCGCCTGGCGCTGCCGGAGGACGCACTCGCCCTCGACGGAGTCTCCCGCCTCGGTGACCTCGCTGAATGCGGCACACCGTCGGTCGCCCTGCGCCGGGTCGTCATCCGCAGCGACGGGATGGTCGCGGGATCGACCGATCGCCAGCTGATTCGACTCACGCCAGCTCCTCGCGAGGCACAGCGGGGCGTGGATCGCGTCACCGAGATCGGGCAGTTGGCACTGAGCTCGCGCGGCGCGGTGCGGCGATTGATTGCGTCGGTCCTCCTCGACGCAGCAGCGTCGAGCGACGAGGCGTTTCAGCGAGCACTCAAGCGGTATCGCGGCCTGTTGCTGCAGTCGCAGGACGCCGGAGGCGCCAGCCGCGCAATGCTGCGACGTTTTGCCGGCGACGCCCTCGAGCAAGTCGTGCTCTGGCCGATGCTTTCGCCGGATGCGTCGGGTTGTGACCTGCCTGGCGATGATATCGCCGTGGTTGACGAGATCCTTCGCACCACTGGCGCGGATCATCACTGGATTGACCCTTTGCTGGCGCGTTGTGCCGATGATCGGGTGACGGTGTGCTTCACCCGCCATCGCGCCACGGCGCGCCTTCTCCGCCAGGCATTTGGCGATGACGCCGCATGGCTCACCGGCACCGAGGCCGGGATCGGCCCGCATCGCCTCTCCCGCGACACGGTGCTTGCAGCCTTCGGCGCGCGACGCGACGGGTGGACCGCTCGTCGCCAGGCCCCGCGAGTGCTCGTGGCCACCGACGTTGCGGCCGAAGGCCTTGACCTGTTCGCCGCCGGGCGAGTCGTTCACGTGGACCTTCCGTGGACGGCAACGCGAATCGAGCAGCGCGAAGGACGGCTGCTTCGCATTGGACAGCGCCACGACTGTGTCGAAGTGGTGGTGCGGGCGCCACCCGCAGCGATCGAATCAGCGCTGGCACCGCAGGCCCGCCTCCACCGCAAGGAGATGCTGGCAGCAGTATGGCTCACCGCGCTCGAGCGCACGGATGATCCACCGCCGCCGCTGTCGATCTCACTGGTGGGCGACGACAGCCCAGGCGCGGACCTTGTGGCGGTCCAGCTGCAATCAGGTACGCGCCAGGGCGCACTGTTGATTGCTCGCGAAGGCGAATCGGAGTGGACGACGGCGCCGGCGGCGATCGAAGGACTGCTGCGCCGGGCGGCGGCGGCGGCCCCCTTGCAAGGGGGGAGCGCCTTGATCGACGACACATTGTCCCGCGCCATCCGCGCTGCGATCGCAACGCTTCGCGACGCTTCGATGCCGCCGATCGTCTGCATCGAACGGATCCACCGACTCGCCCGCAACGCAGCGAGCAGGCGCGACGCGCAACTCCTTCAGCGACTCGACCGGATGCTTCGCTTCGTCAGCGCGTCGCCCACCCTCGGCGCACGGATGACGATGTCGCGTCTGACCGACGCATCAGAGCGGGAATTCCTCGCCATTCCGATCCCCGATGTCGGCACGCCCGTCCCGGTATGTGCCACGCCAATAGCCGCGATCCTCTTCCGTCACGCAGTGTCTTCACTACGTTGAGCCATGCGCCAGTTCGATTCTATCCTCTTCGATCTCGACGGCACGCTGATCGATTCAGTCGACCTCATCGTCGACAGCTATCAGCACACATTCACGACCCACGCACTACCCGCCCACTCCCGAGAGGAGATTCTGGCGGGAATGGGCACGCCGCTCAAAATCGTCTTCGGAAAACTGACCGCCGATGCCGCGCAAATCGATGCCTGGATCGCGACCTACCGAGCGTACAACCTCGCCCACCACGATGCGCGCATTCAGGCCTATCCCGACACCGTCGACATGATTCGCACGATTCGGGAAGCTGGCTTCGCGATGGCGCTGGTGACGAGCAAGAACCGCGCGGGCGCGGTCCGTGGCATCAACCTCATCGGACTGGGCGACGCGTTCGATGCGGTGGTCGGCGCCGACGACGTGCAGCGCCCGAAGCCCGATGCCGAACCCGCTACGCGAGCACTCGAACTGCTGCAGAAGCAGGCGGCCACGGCACTGTTTGTGGGGGATTCGCATCATGACGTGCACTGCGGACGGGCCGCAGGGACATGGACGGCGGGTGTCACCTGGGGACCATTCGATCGCGCGCACCTCGAACAGGTGACGCCGGACTATTACTGCGACACGCCCGGCGAGCTCCTGCAGCTCCTCGGCATTACGCCCGGTTAGCCTTGTCCCGCCATCAGCTCCCGCAGCTGCCGGAGCAGGTGCGATTGCGCACCCGCATTGCGCGTCGCGACAAAGATCGTGTCGTCACCGCCCAGCGTCCCGACGACTTCAGGCCATGCCAGCAGGTCGATGGCACTCCCCACTCGCTGCGCCTCGCCCGGCGGTGTGTGAAGTACCAGCATGGCGTCACCAGCGGTATCAATCGACAATAGCGATTCGGCGATGCGGCGGCGGTTCGGGTCGACGAACTCGTGGATCCGCGCGGTCGAGGGACGCTGATAAACACCTTCCACTTTCACCAGGCCGAGTACCGCGATATCGCGGCTGACGGAGCTTTGTGTCACATCCCAGCCATCCTGGCTGAGCGCCTCCGCAAGCTCGTCCTGGGTCCGCAACGGCCGGGTCGCCACCAGTTCAAGTATCCGGAGATGCCGCTGTCGCCGTTGATGACTCATGCGCGACGTCCCGTCAACCGGCCCAGTGCCGACGCATATCGGCGTATCGCTCCCGTTTGCCAGCGCTGCAGCGAGCGCAGCCGCGCCCTGAGTTGCGTTACGGGAAGATTCCCCATCCCACCGCTACTGCGCCGCCCATCTGCGAGCGCAGCGGCGGAGAGGGTTGGCGTCGCTACGCCGCCCTTCACCTCGGTCGCGACGTCGCGATACGCGAGACGGAAGGCCTGACCAGCGGCGACCCGGCGCATCACTTCGTCGGTGGCGAACACCTCACCGCGTAACGCGGCGCGACCGCGTGCGGCATCAACGCCAAGTGCGGGCACGGCCACGTTGAGCATGCTGAGCATTTCGCCCGTTGCGTCGACCCCGCGCCAGAGCGGCGCCTTGAGGAGCTGGAAGTCGCGGTGGTAGCCACCGCCAAGCTTGGCCTTGATCGCCATGACAGCGGCAAGGTCGCCGTCGAGCGCGGACGCTCGACCGCGTGTCAACTCGAAGAGGTCGGGATTTCGCTTCTGTGGCATGAGGCTCGAGCCGGTCGACCACGCGGGCGAAAGCTGCAGCCAGCCGAATTCGTCCGACGAAAAAAGCGCAACGTCGGTTGAGATCTTGGCACACTGGTGCGCTGCGATTGAACACCAGAACAACACCTGGGACTCAAGCTGGCCGCGACTATTCTGCGTCGTGGTCACGACTTGGTCGATGCCCGAGAACCCAAGCGCACGCGCGGCTGCTTCACGATCGAGCGGCAGCGGTACTCCGTAACCCGCGGCGCTGCCCAGAGGAGACCGGTCGAGTGCGGGCCAGAATCCATGCACCGCCTCGGCCGCGTCGAGCAGTCCTTCGGCGTAGGCCATTGCCCAGAGCCCCGCCGATGAGGGCATCGCGATCCGCTGGTGGGTGTACCCCGGCCAGATCACGCGGCGATGCTGCTGACCGAAGGCAATCAGCGTCGCCGCAAGGTCCGTCATTCCAGCATGCAGGCGTAGCACCGCGTCCTTGAGATAGAGGCGGAGGTCGACCGCGACCTGGTCATTGCGCGAGCGAGCTGTATGAATCCGTTCCCCGGCGTCGCCAAAATGACGCGTCAGCCAGAACTCCACGGCGGAGTGACAGTCTTCGTGCTCCGGCTCGATGGTCAGGTCGCCATCGTCAACCGCACGCAACGCGGCGATCAGCGCGCGACGCATCCGCGCGCTGTCGCGCTGCGAGACAATGCGCCCCCGCACCAGTGCATGCAGGTGACCCAGCGATCCGATCACGTCCCAGCGCAGGAGGCGCGCGTCGGTGAGCCGGTCCGCGCCCGCGGTATACGCCATCATCCGCGGATCGGGCACCGTACGCTCCGACCAGAGCGTTGCCGGGCGCTTCATCCGAGATACTGCCTTGCGACGCGCGCGTAAAACTGCCGAGCCGCGATGACCTCGGCGATGTCGACAGCTTCGTCGGCTGTGTGCGAGCGGCGCGACGTTCCGGGCCCGACCTTGATCGCGTCGAGGTGCCGAAGGAAGCACCAGTCCGAGCAGGTTGGTGATCCGTACGTCTCCGCGGTCGGCGCGACAGCGCGGGCGACGGCGAGCAGGCGCGAGCCGGGCGGCGTTTCGCATGGAACCAGCCGCCTCGACGTCACCACCACGTCGCTGGCAAGTCGTTCACGCAGCGCGGTTTCCAGTTCGTCATGAGTCCAGGCCGGCGTTGAGCGCACGTCGAGGATCGCGCGAGCCACTGGTGGCGTCACGTTCCGCGAGACGCCGGCTTCGAGCATCGTCGGGGTCACTGTCGTTTCTCCCAGGATCGGATGTACGCGTTCGCTGACGATGCCAGGGAGTCGCACCAGGTCTTCTGCCAGGGCAGCGATCGCGTTCGGTGCGCCATCGGCCGCGTAGCCTGCATGTCGCTGGACACCGGTCGCTACGAGGTCAACCATCATCAGCCCGCGCTGGGCGATGGCAAATTGCAGGTTGGTCGGCTCGCCCACCAGCGCGGCATCGGCGCGACCCACCCGTGCAATCGCCTCCGGCATCGTGGCCAGGCGAGTTTCCTCTCCGTACGAAAAGACGGCCAGCAACCGGCCACCGCTCCCGATCGCTGCAGCAGCGTCCGCTACCGCATAGAGCATCGCGCTGACCGAGGCCTTCGCATCGCCGGAGCCTCGGCCGTACACTCGACCGTCCGCGATGAACGGCACGAACGGATCGCGCGACCATCCGTCACCGGGCGGCACCACATCGAGGTGAGACGCGAGCAGCAGTGTTGGACCTGCGGCCTCGTCGCCAGCGCTGACCCGCACACTTGTCTCGTCGCGAACTACGTCGAGCCCGAGCGCGCGCGCGCGATCCTCGACCAGCTGGGCGGCGGCGAGCTCATCGCCGCTGATCGACGGGATCGCGATCAGGTCACAGAGAAAATCAATCTCAGCTGGCGAGGTCGACTCCGAGGTAGGTGGCCTTTTCCTTCCGGCCAACGATCATGGTGCCACATCCTGATCCGGTGAACACCTCCAGCAGTAGCGCATCGGGAATCCGGCCGTCGATGATGTGCGTGCGCTCGACTCCGCCGGTCGCAGCGCGGATGCAGGCTTCGACCTTGGGGCGCATCCCGCCCGCAAGCGCACCGCTCGCCATTAGCTCGGTCAGGTCGTCGGGATCGGCGAACGTCACGAGGGTCGATGGATCGCTCCGATTGCGCAAGACTCCCGGCGCACCGGTGAGGAAGATCAGCTTCTGCGCCTGCAATGAAATGGCGATCGACTCTGCCACGGTGTCGGCGTTGACGTTGTACACGTTGCCCTCGCGGTCACCGGCCAGCGAAGAAATCACCGGAACAAATCTCGCTTCCATCAACGTGCGCAGCACCCGGGGGTCGACGGAAGCGATGTCCCCGACATGACCGAAGTCGACGAGGCGGGCCTGTCCCGCATCGTCCGTCACCATCACCGGCGGACGGCGCTTCGCGGTCAGCAGTTCGGCGTCCACGCCCGAGAGTCCGGTCGCCTGCACGCCTGCGCGATGCAACGCCGACACCAGCTCCGTGCTCAGCAGCCCGCGGTAGACCATGGTGACGACTTCGAGCGCACTGTCGTCGGTGATTCGCCGCCCCGCCACCATCGTTGGTTCCTGGCCGAGCCGACGCGACAGTGCCGAGGCCTGCGGACCGCCACCGTGAACAACTACGAGGCGAATCGATAGCGACGAAAGCAACGCGAGCTGCTCAGCGACGCCGTCAAGCTGATGACGGTCGGCTAGCACCTCGCCGCCCAGTTTCACCACGAAAACCTGGTCGCGATAGGCCCGGACATAGCGCAGCGCGCCCTTCAGTCCGGTAATGCCTTTCGTCGAGTCGATGGTCAATGGTCGCGTCCTCGGTTGATGCAATGCTGCTGGAGGTTCCGCACAGGGTTACCCACCGATCATTTCGAGCAACAACGCACGCTGCACGTGCAGCCGATTTTCGGCTTCGTCAATCACGACGCTCTGCGGGCCGTCGAGAACTTCGCCATCGATTTCGACGTTGCGACGGACCGGCAGGCAATGCATCGCGATGCCGGTCGACTCCGCCGTGGTCCGCATCCGGGCCGCTGTCAGCCGCCAATCGCGCGTTCCCGCGCGACCTGCGGCCTCGGCCGCGGCATCGCCGAAATGATGCAGCGAGCCCCACGACTTGGCATAGACGACATGCGCGCCGTCGATCGCGCCGTCGAGATCGTCGGTCACCGACAGCGAACCGCCGCGCTGCGTCGCCAGGCCGCGAATCGCATCGTAGTCGTCGCCGTCGAGATCGTAGCCGGCGGGTCGCGCGATGGTGATATGCATCCCCAGGTGCGCAGCGGCGATCGCAGCACTCGCTGGCACGGCAGTGGGCAGCGCCTTCGGGTGCCAGGCCCACATCAGCACGAAACGCTTGCCGCGCGTCTCCCCCAGATGTTCTCGCATCGTCAGCGCATCAGCGAGACCCTGGCACGGATGCCGGCGCGACGACTCGAGATTGATCACCGGCTTGTCGCTGTAGCGTGCAAAATTGCGGATGGTTCGGTCCTCGCGTTCAATCGCCCAGTCACTCCCCTTCGGGAAGCTGCGCACCGCGAGCGCATCGGCGTACCGGCTCAGCACCCGGGCCATTTCGATGATGTGCTCGACGGTGGAACCGTCCATCACCACATCGAGATCGGTCTCCAGCGCCCAGCTCCCCTTGCCGGGCTCGAGACAGAGGGCATGGCCTCCGTGCAGGAACATCGCCGTTTCCATCGACGCCCGAGTACGGAGCGACGGATCCATCAAGACCATCGCCAGCACCTTCCGGATGAGGCCGCCCTCGATTTCGCCGCGTTTGCAGCGGAGCGCCAGCGCCAGCAGTCCGTCGATCGTGTCGGACGGCCAGTCTTCCATCGCGAGAAAGTCGCGCGGCGTCACGCCAGCACCTGCTGAAGCGCACGCAATAGCAGCCCAGCTTCGTCGGCTGAAAACGATAACGGAGGCAGCAGGCGCAGCGTCTGCGGATCAGTCGACGTGCCGGTAAGCACGCGGTGCTGCCACAGCGCGCGCTGCACGTCGGCCGCTGCGCGATCGAGCTCGAGCCCGAGCAGAAATCCACGGCCGTGCACGCGACGCACGCCTGGCAACCGCGCGGCGGCGGTGATGATCTGTTCGCTCACTGTCCGCACGTTGCCCAGCAACCCTTCCCGCTCGATCACTTCGATGTTCGCGAGGGCCGCCGCGCATGGCACGGGTCCACCCCCGAAGGTCGACCCCAGATCGCCGATCTTGATGTCATCGACCAGCGAGGGGGCGGCGATGACGGCCCCAATGGGCAACCCTGCAGCCAGCCCCTTGGCGATTGCGATCGCATCCGGCACCACGCCGAAGCTCTCCGCCGCGGTAAAGACGCCCGTGCGGCCGACGCCGCACTGCACTTCGTCGAAGAGCAGCCTGGCACCGCGCCCATCACACAACGTCCGCGCCTCGGCGAGGAATTCGTCCGTTGCCGTGCGCGCTCCGCTGAAGCCCTGCACCGGCTCCAGCAGCACCGCGGCGACCGTGTCATCGACGGCCGCTTCGAGCGCCGCGATGTCATTGAACGGCACCTTCCGTGAAAGCGGCACCCCCGCGCGCCGCGCGCCCGCTTCGTAGCGTTCACCGTCGGTGCATGCCAGCGTGGCCGCCGTGCGTCCGTGCCAGCCGCCTCGCATGGTGACCACTGTGCTACGGCCAGTCTTGCGACGGGCGAGTCCGAGCTGATTTTCATTCGCTTCCGCCCCGGAGTTGCAGAAGAACACCCGACCCAGGGGGTCGGGCGAGAGCCGCGCCAGCGTGGCGGCAAGTTGTTCGCGGGCCGCATGGGGCACCGCCGTCGAATAGAAGATCAGCCTCGCCGCCTGTTCGGCGATCGCTGTCACGACATCGGGATGCGAATGGCCGCAGCTCGCCACCGCGTGCCCGCCATAGGCGTCGAGCCACTCGTTGCCTTCGTCGTCGACCAGCCACGAGCCGTGGCCGGACACGGCGCGCAGCGGAAACGTGGCGTAGACGGGCAGCAGGGCGGTGCCGTCAGCTGCGCTCAGCACGGAAACACTCCGGGCGCAAGAAGCCCGGCACGCTCGTCAATTCCGAGTGCCAGGTTCATCGCCTGCAGTCCCTGACCGCCGGCGCCCTTGATGAGGTTGTCGATGACGCAGGTGATCACCACCTCGCGACCGTCGTCCGATTGCATTGCATGCAGCAGCGCGAAGTTGGATCCGACCACCTGCGTCAGCTGCGGCGGAGCATCGAGCACGCGAACGAACGGTCGCCCGGCAAACGAATCTGCGGCGACGCGGGCGATGTTCGCTGCCGGCTCGGCCAGGTGCGCGTGCAACGTCGCGTGGATTCCGCGCACGAAGGGTCCGGAATGGCAGATCAACCGCGCCTGGGCGCGCGCGTCACCACGCCAGCTTCGCCACTGTTCGAGCACCTCGCCATCGTGCCGGTGTCCCATCCCGGCGTACGCGAACATGTTGTGCGCTCTCGCCGGGTGATGGGTACTCGGCTTTGGCAACTGGCCCGCGCCGCTTGAGCCGGTGACGGCAAAAACCGTCGGCGGGGCGGCCAGAGGCAGGTCGGCGATCACGCGCAGCGCCAGCTGTGCGGCGGTCGCGAAACAGCCCGGCGCGGCGATCGCCTTGCTGCCGCGGAGCGCGTCGCCCGTAACATCCGCCAACCCGTACGAAAACCGGTGCATCAACGCCGGCGCGGGATGCGTTCCATAGTACTTCTCGTGCAGACGGGCGTCGCGGATCCGGAAGTCCGCCGCCAGGTCGACGATCAATCCTGGGCCCGCATCCACGAGGTCGCCCATGATCGTCGACGATTCACCATGACTGAGCGCGAGGAAGACGACGTCCTTTCCACGCGCAACGTCGACCGGCGCGTGCGCAGCAAACCGCGCTTCGGTCAGCAGTGCCATGACCGGATGCTGATCGCTGATCGGCGCCCCGGCATGCGACCGCGACGTCGCCACTACCTCGGTGATCTCCGGATGCTGCAGCACCAGCC
>JBEPVV010000016.1:0-10780 GCA_041690795.1 Gemmatimonadota bacterium
CAACAAGCAGGTCGGCACCATCCGCACCGGCCTGAGCGGCGTGACCACTCCGGCGTGGAACCCCGACGGCACGCAGCTGGTGTTCACCGGCTACGACGGCGGCCTGTCGGACCTCTTCGTGGTTGATCGTGACGGCAAGCACCTTCGCCGCTTGACCAACGACAAGTACGCCGACCTCAATCCGTCGTGGTCGCCGGACGGCAAGAGCATTGCGTTCACGACCGACCGCGGCCCGGAGACCAACTTCACCACCCTGCACTTCGGCAACTACCGCCTCGCGCTCTATCATCTCGACACCGACCAGATCGAGATCCTGAAGGGCATGGACGCGGGAAAGAATGTCGACCCGCAGTGGTCGCCCGATGGCAAGTCGATCGCCTACATCTCGGACCGCACCGGCGTCAGCAACATCTACCTGTACGATGTCAGCGGCGGAGAGTCGTACCAGATCACCAACTTTTTCACCGGTGCGCAGGGGATTACGGCGCTCTCTCCCGACCTGTCGTGGGCGCGTCAGTCGAACAAGCTGGCGTACGTGTACTACGAGAAGGGCAACTACGACGTCTACATGATGTCCGACCCGGAAAGCCGCAAGAAGGAAGCGTGGCATCCGGCTCCGGCCGTCGTGGCGAACGCGCAGGCACCAGCGGCGTCCGCGCCCGACACCACGCACGTGGTCACGACCGGCGGCACGTCGCTCTATCGCGGAGCGAACGGGCTCCGGCCGACGGATTCGTTGACGCACCAGGCGGAGGCACTCCGCGCCGCGGGGAACGTGTCGATCGCCCGGATGATCGACTCGACACAATTGCCGCTTCCCGACACCAACACCTTCGCCGAGCGACGCTACAAGACCGTGTTCACGCCGGACTACGTCGCCCGGCCGAGCATCGGCTATTCGCGCGACAATTTTGGCAACGGGATCTTCGGCGGCACGTCGGTGCAGATGTCCGATATGCTCGGCGATCACCAGATGCTGTTCAGCGGATACGTCAACGGACGAATCGACGAAGCGCAGGTGCTTGCGGCCTACGTCAACCTCACACGCCGGGTGAACTGGGCGGTGGGGCTGTCGCAGGATCCGTACTTCTTCTACAACGGCTCGGGCTACGAAGCCGGGCCGAGCGATGCGGAAGTCACCTACGTGACCGAGGTGCGCCGCATCGTGTTGCGATCGGCATTCCTGACAGGATACTACCCGGTGTCGCGCTTCCAGCGGTTCGAGGCGGGGATGCACCTGACCAACGTCGAGGATGCCGTCCTCGACTACCGTGAACCGTTCGATCCCAGAACGGGTCTGCTCACCGGCGATGCATCGACCGACAAGACGGTGCTCAGCAGCACCGGCTACGTACAGCCATCCGTCGCCTGGGTGTACGACAACTCGGTCGCCGGGTACACCGGACCGTTCCTCGGTCGCCGCTCGCGCATCGAGATTGCGCCAACGGTAGGCGGATGGCACTACGTGCAGACGACCGCCGATATCCGTCGCTATGACCACATCGCCGGGCCGTTCACCCTGGCCACGCGGGCGCTGTACTTCGGCCGCGACGGCCGCGATGCCGACCGCTTCTCGATGTATCTCGGCTACCCCGACCTCATTCGCGGCTTTACCGCCGGATCGTACAACCGGCACGAATGCTCGACGCTGACGGTCGCTGACCCGACCACCCAGACCGGCTGCGCTGCGCTCGACCAGCTGGTTGGCACGTCGGTCGCCGTCTTCAACAGCGAATTGCGCTTCCCGATTCTCTCGCAGCAATACATGCATTGGCTGCCGGCGCTCTTTCCGCCGATCGAGGGCGCCATCTTCTTCGATGCCGGTGTCGCATGGACGGGCACTTCGACCTTCGCCTGGAGCCGGCCCGCGGGGGCGTCGCCAGCCGATGTGCGAACACCGCTCAAGTCGGTGGGCCTCTCGATCAAGGTCAACGCGCTGGGCTTCATGATCCTGCGCTTCGATTACGCCAAGCCACTCAACCGGCCAGGTGTCAACCCGTATTGGACGATTTCGTTCGGCCCTGCATATTGATCCACATGCAGGCCCGCCGTTCGACATCGATGATGCTGGTGGCCGTCGCACTCTCCGGGTGTGGCGGCCGTCGCGCAGCGCCCCTTGCCCACCATCTCCCGCCCGAGATAGCCACCGCCCCTTCTGACGCTGCGCTGCTCCGCGTGTCGCGAACTGGCGGGACCGCCCAGCTGCTGCACGCCAACACGTTGGCGCCGCGCGAAACGATGATATCGAGCGGGCTTCCCGATGTCAGCCGGATCCTGGGCGCGAGCGTCGAGGACCGGACGGTCTACGCGGCCGACAACAAGGACCGCCTCCTCGCCATCGACCTGGTGGCCCGCCGCTCGCGGGTGATCACAACCAGCGTCAAGCAGTTCATCACCGCCCCCGATGGCACCATCCTGGGAATCGACTCGTCGCATCACCCGGTACGCTTCAGCAATCGCTCGTTCACCACCTTCAAGGCGTCCGTCGATCGCGGTGCAACGCTGATGCGCGGGCCGGCTGATCAGATCACCGCCGTGGGCTCGCGTCCGGGCACCCTTGAAGTCCTGGGCGGCGCCGGCGAGGTCCGGCGGCTCAACGTGCCCAGCGGGCGGACCGTTGCCACCTGGGTCGGTGATCTTGTGGCCGTTACTACTGACAGCGGGGTGGTGTTCGCCGATGCGACAGGGCGGCAGAAGCCGCCGGTGCGCTTCGTCAAGATCCGCGGCAACCCCGTGCTCGCGACCTTCTCGCCGTCAGGCCACCGTTTGTACGTCGCGCTCAGGAAGGGCACCCTGGTGATGATCGATCGCTTCACGCGGGAGCGGTTGCGCGACCTGGAGCTTCCCGGCCCCGTCGACCGGATGCGCGTCGATCGCAGCGGACGCTGGCTGCTGGCTCACGGATCGGACGATTCGCTCTGGGTGATCGACCTGGCCAAGTGGGTGGTGACCGCCAGCCGGGTCGCGGCGTGGGCTGACGACCTGCCGCAAGTGGTCGATGGGAAAACACTGCTGATCCGCAATCGCGCCGACGTGATGGCATTCGACCTCGATACCCCGACGCTGACGCAGCGTGGCGTCCTGCTGGGCGGAGCCAGCGACCTGTACATCATGCTGCCCTGGCTTCCCAAGGCCACGGTGGCGAGCGAAGCGGCATCGCCGCCAGTCCGCGTGGCAACGCCGCTCGCGGATTCCTCCGCTGTCGCGCCGCCGCCACCCGCCGCCCTCCCGCCCGCAACCGACGCCGCGGCGCCGCCTCCGGCACCCACGGCGACGGGAACGATCTACCTGCAGGTCTCGTCGTCGCAGAATCAGGACTGGGCCCAGGCGCTGGCCAAACAGCTCAAGGACGGCGGCTTTCCAGCCACCGTGCTCGACCCGAAAAACAGCGATGAGGGCTACCGAGTGGTCATCGGTCCGTACGCCACGCGGGCGGACGCCGACGCCGTCGGACGCCGCCTCGGACGGTCGTATTTCATCGTCTCCCCGGGTTCGCGCGACACCTGAGTTTCCCTGCTATCTTTGCGCCTCGCACGCGCCGCGAGACGCCGCGGCGGGCCCTCCTGTCCACCCACGACCCCTCAGGCGATGAAGCTCACCAGGCTCGAGCTGTCAGGATTCAAGTCATTCGCCGATACCGTCTCGCTCTCGTTCGAAGAGGGCGTCACGGCGATCGTGGGGCCCAACGGCTGCGGCAAATCCAACGTCTCCGACGCCGTCCGGTGGGTGTTGGGCGAACAGTCAGCCCGTCTGCTCCGCGGCGGCAAGATGGAAGACGTGATCTTCCAGGGAGCTGCGACGCGTCGGCCGGTCAATGTCACCGAAGTGTCGCTCTACCTCGACAACAGCGACGGCCAGTTGCCGACGCCATACACGGAAGTGGTGATCACCCGCCGGCTCTCCCGGTCGGGGCAGAGCGAGTATCTCCTCAACAACACCCCGGCACGCCTCCGCGACGTGCAGGACCTGCTGCGCGGCACGGGGCTGGGCGGCGACGCCGGCGTCGTGATCGAAGCCAAGATGATCGACCTGCTACTGTCGGATCGTGCCGACGAACGGCGATCACTTTTCGAGGAAGCGGCGGGCGTCGGCCTCTACCGCGATCGTCGCCACACGACCGCCCGCCGCCTCGACGAAACCGCCACCGACCTGCAACGGCTGGAAGACCTCATCGCAGAGGTGCAGTCGCAGATTCGCTCGCTGGCCCGCCAGAAGGGAAAGACGGAGCGCCACACCTCGCTGACCGAGGAGAAGTTCGCCGTGACGCTGACGCTGGCGCGGAAGCGTCTCGAACAACTGACCGACGATGCGGCGACGTTCGAGCTGCGTCACGCGGAACTCACCAACCTGCTCCCACAGAGCCGACAGGCACTGATCACCACCGAAGCGCTGCGTGAGGAATCGGTGCAGGTCCGCAATGGTGCGGAGCGTCATCGCTCTGCCGTCGCCGAGGACCTCGGCCGGGTCCGCGTTACCATCGGCAAGCTGGAAGGCGATCTCGCCGTTGCTGCCGAACGGCTGGCGCATGCGACCGACCGCCGGCGCCGCGCGGCCGAGGAGCGCGGCGAATCGGAGGTTCGCCTCCAGCAGGCCGGGCGAGACCTGGCGACGGCAGGCGAGGAGAGCGCGGCCGCAGAATCGGAACATGCGCGCGTCGAGCGCGAACTCGCCGGTCGGGCCGAGGTCGAGGAGGACGTGCGGCGCCGCCTGACGACGCAGCGCGACGATGTGCGGCGTCTCGAGCACGAATTGCAACAGGCCGCGGAGCAGTTGCGCTCGCTCGAAGGAGAGCGGACCGCTCTCGACGGCGAACTCGCGTCGCTTCGTGAGCGCGTTGGCGAAGAGAGCGCGCACCGAGCCCATCTGAGCGACGAGCGCCGGAGCGCCGGCGAGCGGGTGACCGAGGCGACCGCAGCGGCCGAGCGGCGCGGCGGCGAAACCCGGCACAAAGCGGGCGACGCGGAACAGTCGCGGCTGCGTCTCCGCGAGACTCGCGAGCGTGAAGCACGCGAGGTCGCCGAGCGCCGCGTGCTGGAAGAGGACGTGGCGGTGCTGTCCGCTCGACGCAGTGCGCTGGAAGCGCTCGAGCGTGATCGCGTGGGGCTTGCTCCAGCGGCGGCCGCGTTGCTCGCGCAACGCGATCGATTCGACGGCGGCATTATCGGACCGCTCGCCGACTTCATCTCCACCGATGATGAGCAAGCCGAACTCGCCGAGCAGATGCTGGGGGCTTTTGCCCACGCCGTGCTGGTCCGCGATGCGTCGACCGTGGCCGCCGTGCAGCAATGGCACCAGGCCGAGCAACCCGGCGCGCTGATTCTCCTTCCGGTCGAGCCGGGCCCGGCTGACGCCCGCGGCAGCGTCGATTCGCGACTTCGCGTCGATCCCGTCGCGGCACCGTGGATCGCCGCGTTGGTCGGCGGCTCCGAAGTACTCGCCGAAAGCGGCCGGGCGCTGCGCCGCGCCAATGGCGCCGTGTACCTGACCGGGCCATCGACCGCCGCGGGGCCGATCCGCCGCCGCGCTGAGCTGAAGTCGCTCCGGTCGGAGATCGATACCGCGTCGGCGTCGCTGGCGCGCGTCGAACGTCGTCGCGCCGACACCGCAGCCGCGCTGCTGCAGCTCGAGGCTGCCACCGGCGAGGCCGAGCAGCAGGCTGAAGGAGCGCGAGAAGCCGAGCGGGCCGCGGTCGCCGCGCGGGAAGATGCGACGCGTCGCGTGGCCAACTTCGATCGGGAAATCGCCGAGGCAACCACGCAGCTGGAGCGACTGACGGAACGGCTCTCGCGCTCGGAGCAACGCCGGACCGAAGTCGACGCGATGCTCTCGACGCACAGCGGCGATCGCGACGCGCTGGGCGAAGCACTGCGGCAGGCGCGCGTGTCGCTGGCGGCGCTGGAGGGCGAGCAGGAACAGGCGCGGGATGCGAGATCGCAATGGCAGGTGCAGGAGGCGCACATCGCGGCGCGCCTGCGCGCCGCACAGGCGGCGATCGGGCGCACGCGACAGATCATCGCCGACGCCGAAGCATCGGGACGTGCCCGAGCCGAGGAGATCGCGCACCTGGAGGCCGACAGCGCTTCGCTCGAAACGCAGCGCAGCGGCTGGCGAGCGACCTTCGAGGAGCAGCAGCTGCAGCGCGCCGCGCTGGAAACCGCAGCGGCCGAATCGGAAGCCTCGCTGCGGGAGGCGGAGAGTCAACTCGCCAGCCACGAAGCCGACCTCTCCGAAGCACGGCGCGTGACCGAATCGATGAGCGAGGAACACCATCGGCTCCAGCTCGACGTCGCCGAGACCTCGGCGCAACGTCGCCGCGTGGTCGAGCGTGTCGAGGCAGAATGGAAGCGCTCATTCGAGGCGCTGCTCGACGCCGCGCCAGTGCTCGACCTCGATCTCGACACGCTCGAAACAGAAGCCGAGCGAATCGCGAGCGCACTGGAATCGATCGGCCCGGTCAATGCGCTGGCAGTCGAGGAGCATGCCGAGGAGAGCAAGCGCCTAGCGTTCCTCCAGGCACAGCGCGATGACCTGGTCGCCGCGCGCCAGTCACTGCTGCAGGCGATCAAGGAGATCGACGGCACCGCGCGACTGCTGTTCACCGAAACATTCAACGCAGTGAGTGCCAATTTCGTGCATGTCTTCCAGACGCTGTTTGGCGGTGGGGAATGCGAGTTGCGATTGACGGATCCCGAGGATCCGCTCGAGTCTGAAATCGAGATCCACGCGGCGCCGCGCGGCAAGCGCACCCAGCGAATTCACTTGCTGTCGTCGGGTGAGCGGACGCTGGTCGCAGTGTCGCTGCTCTTTTCGATTTACCTGACGAAACCCAGCCCGTTCTGCCTGATGGACGAAGTGGATGCGCCGCTCGACGATGCCAACGTCGGGCGCTTCCTCCTGCTGCTCGACGAATTCAAGCACCAGACGCAGTTCCTGGTCATCACCCACAATCCCCGGACGATGCAAGCTGCAGACACCGTCTACGGCGTGACCATGCAGGAGCTCGGCGTGTCGACCATCGTCGGCGTTCGCATTGCCGACCACACCGCGGCGGCCTGAGCCGCGACGCTCGCTTTGCTTACCTGCGCGGCCCTGCCTGACTAGTTTTCCCGCATGCTGATCGTGATGAAACTCGATGCCACGCCGGAGGATATCGCCGGCGTGGTAGACCGCATCAATGCCATGGGCTACGGCGCGCGGCCGATGCCGGGCCGCCAGCGGACAACCGTCGGCCTGGTCGGCAACGACGGCCGCGTCGATTCGTCAACCATCTCCGGCCTGCCAGGCGTGGCCGAGATCATTCACGTCTCCAAGCCGTACAAGCAGGTCTCGCGCGAGTGGAAGCCAGAGCCGACGAAGATCGCCCTGCCGGACGGCACCGTGATCGGCGATCGCGAAGTGATCGTCATGGCGGGTCCCTGCTCGGTCGAGAGCGAGGCGCAGATCCTTGAATCGGCGCGGATCGTCAAGGCGGCCGGCGCCACCGTGCTCCGCGCCGGCGCCTTCAAGCCACGGTCTTCACCCTACTCGTTCCAGGGCATGGGACGCGCCGGGCTGGAACTGCTCGAAATGGCGCGTGAAGAGACCGGCTTGCTGATCGTCACCGAGGCGATGGACCTCGAAGGGCTGGAGTTCGTCGCCGCGACGGCGGACATCGTGCAGATCGGTGCGCGCAGCATGCAGAATTATCCGCTGCTCAAGGAATGCGGCAAGCTGCGAAAGCCGATCCTCCTCAAGCGTGGACTCGCCGCCACGATCACCGAGCTTCTGCTGTCCGCCGAGTACATCCTCGCCGAGGGGAATCCCAACGTAATTCTCTGCGAACGCGGCATCCGGTCGTTCGACACCACCACCCGCAACCTGTTCGATCTGGCCGCGATCGCCGTCGTGCACGGCCTCTCGCATCTTCCCATTGTGGCCGACCCGAGCCATGGCACGGGCCATCGCGACATGGTTCCTCCGATGGCCCGCGCCGCTGTCGCTGCGGGCGCTGACGGCTTGCTGATCGAAGTGCACCCGCATCCCGACCGGGCGATGTCGGACGGCGCGCAGAGCCTCTACCCGGAACAGTTCGAACGGATGATGCGCGAAGTTGCCGCGATCGCCGAAGTCATCGGTCGCTCGCTCGCGACTGTCGGGACGGTGGCGTGAGCCGCCGATGGGTTGGTGCGGGCACGTTGGCCCTGGCCTGCTGCCTTGCCACTGGGGCGATTGGTCAGTCAGGCGGAGACCCGGGCGTAGCGGTCGTCAAACGCGCGAGCCAGGCGTATCAGGGACTGACCAGCTTCAAGGCCGACTTCCGCCAGCACTTCGAGGATAAGGTGCTCGACATTCCCGACGGCAAGGGGACGCTGTATCAGGAGGGGAAGAATCGCTTCGCCATGCGCTTCTCCGATCCGCCGCACGACGCGGTGGTGGTCGACGGCAGCCGGCTCTGGCTCTATACACCCAGCTCGTCGCCGGGGCAGCTGTTGCGCTATCCAATCCAGAATCACCCGACCTACGGCACCAACCTCCTCGGCACGTTCCTCGACGATGCCGTGGACCGGTACCGGGTCAGCTATCTGCGACAGGAAATGGTCGAGAACCACATGACCGATGTGGTGATGATGGAACCGGTCGCCAACGACATGCCATTCCGCCGCGCCACGATCTGGTTCGACCGCGAAAACAGCATGCCCCGGCGGCTCGACATCGAGGAATCACCGGGGCACAAGCGGATCCTGCAATTGTCGGGACTCGAGATCAACCGGTCGATCCCGCCGAGCACGTTCATCTGCAAGCCGCCAGCGGGCACGAAGATCATCGATCAGTAGAGCAGCTCTTCGATCGATTGCGCCGCCACTCCATCAAGTCCCGCCTCACGCGCCAGACGCAATGCCTCCCGGCCCAGCGAGATGTAGACCGCGCGCTCCGGTCCCTCAAGCGCGTCGAGATGCCGCGCGACGGTGCCGCTGTCGCCGCGCCGGATCGGCCCGGTCAGCGCGACAACGGCTCCGCGATGCAGGTTGTCCACGCTGCGCCGCATCAACGGAAGGAAAAGTTCGGGCGGCACGGGCTCGATGCCGGCGTCGCCGGCCAGCCGGCTGGCGATGTCGGCAAGCACGACGACATAGTTGGATGCCATGACCGCCGCCGCGTGATAGGATGCTTTGCGGTCGCCTGGCACTTCGACCACGGGAGCCAAGGCCAGCCGCTGGGCGAGCTCGCGGCCCGCGATGAGCGCGCGCCCATCGCCTTCGATCACGGCCGGGGAGCCGGCGAGCGCATCGGGTTCGCCGTCGCGATTCGCGAACGTCTGCAGCGGATGCCACGATCCCAGCGCGGCGCCGGTGGGGCGAAGCGGCGAGAGCACCCGCGCGTCGTGCAACCCCGACGTGTGCAGGACGACTTGGGCGGCGTGAATCACTCCCATCCGCGCCATCGCGGTCGCCACATCCACAATCGCGTCGTCGGGGAGTGCGAGGAGGATGATGTCGGCTGCCGGGAGCAACGGCTCCCACTCGGTGGCAATCGGCCCGAGTGGTTCTGGCGCGATCCCGGCGGCGCGGCCGAGCAGCGCGACTTCGACCCCGGAACGGTGCAGGGCGCGTGCGAGCGTGAGCCCGACGCGCCCTGCTCCGACCACCGCGACACGATCGATGCTCACCGGACGGTCGGACCTCCGGTGACTTGCGCCATCAACGCTGCTGGCGTGGTCGCGTTGCGAAAGAGCGCGAGCGCAGCGCGCACCTGGGCGTCGTCCTGGTTGCGACGTCGTAGCTCAGCCGGCCGACCGAACACGTAGCGCTCCGTTTCGTAGGAAAGCTGCTGATCGATCAGGTGTGCACCCTTGGCGACATCCGCTGGCGCCAGCGTCACTCCCTTCGTCTTCATCCGGTCCACCACCGACTGCCGCATCGCGTCGGTGATCTGGAACTCGGGCGACGTCAGTGCGTGCTTCTGCTTGAGGTCCAGCGCTTCGGCGACGAGCGCATCGCGGAATCCGGCGACGTTGCTGCCGATCGCCTTGACGAAATCGCGCTCGCCATCGGTGAGCGTGTCGGCGCGCACGATCCGGTCGGGGACGATACCGCCTCCGCCCTTCACCTGCCGGCCGCTCACCGTCTTGAACGAGGGCAGCGAATCGAGCCAGCGGCCATCGGTCCGCCGGGCCTCGGCGGTCGCGAGACGCAACTGGTCTTCCTGGCTCTTCGCCGTGCGCTGAATCGTCCGACCGCTCGGCGTATACCAGCGGCCGGTCGTGAGCTTGAGGCCGCGGCCTTCGCCCAGCGTCCACAGGGTCTGGACCAGTCCCTTGCCGAACGTCGCCGTACCTACGACGACCGCGCGATCGTTGTCCTGCAGCGCGCCGGCAATGATCTCCGCCGCGCTGGCGGTGTATTCGTCGACCAGCACGATTACCGGCAGCGTCGGCCACAGCTGCGCGGTGGCGTCGCTGTACTGGTGGTTCATCTCCGTCATCCGGCCACGCGTCTCGACGATCCGACGCCCCGGGTCGAGAAAGAGATCGGACACCGACACGCCCTGCGTCAGCAATCCGCCGGGGTTGGCACGGAGGTCGAGGATCAATCCCGTCATGCCGGCCTTGAGCAGCGCGTCGACTTCGCGCTTGATCTCGCCCGCCGAACTGTCGCTGACGGTGGTGAGCGCGACATATCCGACATGGTTGTCGAGCATGGTTCCGGGCTGGGTCGACCGGCTGTGAATCTTCTCCCGCACCAGCGAGAAGGGCATCAACGTCGCAATGCCCGGCCGATGCACCTTGAGGTCGACCTTGGTG
>JBEPVV010000017.1:0-10681 GCA_041690795.1 Gemmatimonadota bacterium
AGAGTTCGGGCATGAATCGCGCGTCGGAGAGGCCTTCCCGCTGGGCTCGGCGACCTGGCGGATCCGCACCATCGAACGCGACCGGGTGACCGTCGTCCCGGCGCCAGGGGCCCCAGCAAGGATGCCGTTCTGGCACGGCGAATTCATGGCGCGGTCGTATCACCTGAGCCCGCGGGTCGGCGCGCTGCGCCGCGCCCTCGACGCCGCTTCGACGGACGACGATCGAGCGCGCCTGCAGCGGGAATACCACGCCGATGAAGCTACCGTGCGCTCGCTTGTCGACTACGTCCAGGCGCAGCGCCAGATCACCGGTATCGTCCCGGATGAGCAACACCTGGTGCTCGAGCATTTTCGCGACGAAGTCGGTAGCGTACGGATGGTGCTTCACGCGCCGTTCGGCGGCCGCGTCAACGCCCCCTGGGGGATGGCCCTGGGGCGCAGGATGCGCGAGCGGCTGGGTGTCGACGTGCAGGTGCAGACCACCGACGATGGCCTCATGCTCCGTCTGCCGAATCTCGGTGGGGCCGTGCCGGTGGATGCCATCCGCCACCTCACCATGGCGGAAGCCGAAGCGGCGATCCTGCAGGAGGCAGGCGCTTCGTCGCTCTTCGGGTCGCGCTTCCGCATGAACGCCGCCCGCGCACTGCTGCTGCCTCGCGGCAATCCACGGCGGCGGATGCCGCTCTGGCTGCAGCGACTCAAGTCGGCCGACCTGCTGCAGGCGGTGCGCGAGTTTCCGTCGTTTCCCATTCTGGTGGAGACGTATCGCGAAGTGCTGCAGGACTCGTTCGACCTCGACGGGTTGCGCGAAGTGCTGGCGCGGCTGGCCTCCGGCGCGCTGAAGATCACGGTGGCGCCCACGACCATCCCCTCGCCGTTCGCGCTGTCATTGCAGTTCGGCTTCGTGATCGACTGGATGTACGGCGACGATGCGCCGCGCGCGGAAGCTCGTGCCGCCCTGCTTTCGCTCGATCGTGTGCTGCTCGACGAGCTGCTCGGCGGTGCCGGTGCAGATGAAGCAACCCTCGCGGTACTCGACGACGTGCTCGCCCGGCGTCGTGGAACGCTGCCGGGACGCCAGGCGCGCGATGCCGATGAGCTGGCGGTGCTGGTCGATCGGGCCGGCGATCTGACGCGCGCCGAACTACAGCAGCGGATTGCGCCGGCAGATGACTGGACCCGCGGAAATCCGTTTGACGCCCTGCTGGCCAGCGGGAGAATGATCTCGATCGACGTTCCCGATCCTGTGGTCGCGATCGACCGGACACGATTCATCCTGGTCGATGCCTACCCGCGATACGCCGCCGCGTGGGGTAAGGATGCACTTGCGCTGGTCGGGTCCGGCATCACCCTGAGCCCGACGGCTGCAAGGGTCGCCATTCCAGCGGCGTTGCAGAACACCGAGCAGAGTGCGGCATCATGCCGGCGCGAGATTCTCGGGCGCTGGATCAGCTGGGGCGGTCCATTCAGCATTGCCGACGCGGGTCGCCGGTACGGCTTCGACGCGGGGTGGATCGAGCGCCGTCTCGACGAGTGGATCGCGTCGGAGATGGTGGTGCGCGGCACGTTCGGCGGCGACCGCAGCGTAACGCGCTGGGTGTCGCGGCGCCTCCTGGAGCAGGCGCGTCGTCGCGAGCTGGCGCAGGCCCGCAAGCAGATCGAGGCCGTTCCGCTTGCGGCCTTCGCCGAATTCCTGCAGCACTGGCAGCACTTGGCGCCGGGCGAGCGACAGTCGGGGCGGGACGGCACGGCGCTGGTGATCGAGCAGCTATATGGATTTGCCCGCCCCGCCGCGGCATGGGAGCGCGACTACCTGCCGGCGCGGATCGAGCGATACGAGCGCAACGATCTCGATGCGCTCGCTGCGAGCGGCACACTGGTCTGGCTGGCGGGGCAGGGCGGATCCGCTCGCGTCGCAGCATCGCCCGGATATCGCGGCATCGGTGCCGTACGCTTCGTCGCGCGGGGCACGACGTCGCTCTGGGCGCGTCCACCGCTCGACGAGCAGTCGTTGAGCGTCCACGCGGTGACGGTGCGCGACGCCTTGCGCACCGACGGCGCGCTCTTCACTGGTGATCTTGCGGCGATGACGGCCCAGAGCACGAACCGCCTTCGCGATTCACTGCGCGAACTGGTCGCGGCCGGTCTCGTCACCAACGACACGGTCGAGGCACTGCGCGACGTGATGCGTTGGGTTGCAGTGTTTCCGGTGCAGCGGCAGGATGAGCCGGACCCGGCGCGCTGGCTACCGGCGGATTTCGCCGGACGGCCAATCGTGCAGCGCCGCATCAACCTGCGTGGGCTGGCGCGATGGAAGCGTCCTGATCGCGAGGAAGTCAGCAATTGGGGCGGCCGCTGGTCGCTGGTGCACCGCGCGGCTCTCTCCACCAACGCGCCCGAGGATGCCATGCGTGCCGAAGCGATCGCGCGGCAGTGGCTGGCGAGGTATGGCATCGTGAGCCGCGACTGGTGGCGGCGTGAGATGCCTCCGGTCGGCTGGCGGTCGATCTATCACGAGCTCAAACGGCTCGAGTTCCGCGGCGAGGTGCGTCGCGGCTACTTCGTCAGCGGCTTTGGCGGCGCCCAGTTCGCGTTACCGGAGGCGATCGAGTTGCTGCGCGCAAGGTCGGGTTCGGAGAACCCCGTCGCCTTTGCGGCGTCCGATCCGGCGAACATCTACGGGCTGGTGCTCACGAGTGATAGCGAGCGCGATCCGCTCTCGAGGCCGCGAGGCGCTGGTGCGATGCTCGTCACTGCGCGTGGTGTCGTGGTCATGGCGGTGGAAGGCCGCGGCAAGCGCGTGCGCACAGCGGAGGCGCTGGACAGCGATGCGCTGCTCGAGGCGGTGCGGGCACTGATGGCGCGGCTGCTCGAAGGGCGCGCCGTCAATCGTCACCGCGATGTGGTGATCGAGACGATCAACGGCGAAGGCGCCTCCGTGTCGCCACTTGCGGTGGTCTTCGAGTCGGCAGGGTTCAAGCGCGGTGGCAGCGGCGTGTTGCGGTACTACGCGGGCATTGGCTCGCCGTAGCCGCACTGCCGGTCACTTCTTCGCCGGTCGCTCGAGCCAGGGTCGGATGGATGCTTCAATCCAGTGGCCGACGATGAGAATCACCGCCGCGACGCCGGCGGACACCAGCGCAAGCCGCTCCAGCCCCGCGCCGCAGGTGATGCCGAGCGCCGCCACCACCCAGATCGAGGCTGCCGTGGTGAGGCCGGTGACCTCGGTCTGATCCGTGCGCCGAAGAATCACTCCGGCTCCGAGAAAGCCGATGCCGGTGAGCGCGCCCTGCGCCACCCGCGACACGGAGTCTGCGCCGCCTCCCAGCAACTGCACCGTCATCGCCGCGAGTGCGGCACCCACGCCGACGAGCGCCAGCGTGCGTGGACCGGCGGGCTTGCGGTGCAGCTCGCGATCGAGGCCGAGACAGCCGCCGATCAATCCGGCCCCGCCGATCCGGTACGCCATTTCGAGGGTCGAGATTTCCATCATCGCAACGTTTGCCTCCGACGCGCCGGCAGTGGCGGGTACGAAAGCATCCGCGATCTGCCGGTCAGGCGCAAGAGTTCGTCCCTACTGCAACGCCGACCTCGGGTCGACGCTGGTCGCGCGATGCGCCGGCAGGAAGCAGGCGATCGCCGCGATCACTGCCATGAATAGCACTGCGCCAACCAGCACTAGCGGGTCAAGCGGGTTGACGTGGAAGAGCACCGCGACCATCAGCCGCGACAACCCGAGCGCTCCGAGCAGTCCGACTCCGATGCCGACTGCCGTCACAGTCAATCCCTGGCGCATCACCATGCCGCGGATCGCGTTGCGTTCGGCACCCAGCGCCATCCTGATACCGAATTCACGACTGCGCAGCTTGACGCCGTACGAGAGCACGCCGAAAAGTCCCAGGGCTGACAGCGCCAGTGCCACGGCCGCAAAGGTCAGCAGGATCTTGAGAGTGAAGACACGTTGCGCCGCACCCCGCCCAATGGCGGCGTCGAAGGTGACGGGCCGGAACATGACCAACTGCGGATCTCGCAGCGCGAGGGTGCGACGGACTGCGCCTTCGAGTCGCGTCGGATCACCGGTGGTGGCGATCAGCTGCGTGAGAGCCCAGTTACGATCGCCGGCAAATTGGCGGTGTGCGTGATAGACGTACTGGGCCGGGTGACCTTCATTGTCGACCGCCACGTCACCAACGACGCCGATCACTTCGCTGGAGCGTCCGCCGGTTCGGAGCCGCTGACCCACCGCGCTGACGCCCGGATACATCGCCGTTGCAAGACTCTTGCTGATCACGACCCGGTCCGGTGCCGTCGCATCGTCCGCCGCGGTGAAGCCCCGGCCCTCGATGATGGGGATACCGGCTGCCTTGAAGTACTCGCCGGAAATCACCCGATTGTCAGCGCCGGTATTCCGCCGCTTCTCGTCGCCCGCGAGTGGCCCGGTCTGTATCGTCACGCCCCACGAGTGATACGCTCCCGTGCCCGGCAGGCGCGAGACACCACCTACGGCCCGCACGCCGGGAATCGCCGCGGCCTGCTGGGCGAATGCTTCGTAAAACTGCGCGCGGGCGGTGGAATCGTATCGCGCCGCCGGCAGGTTCAATTCGAACGTGAGCACGCCCTCGGCTTTGACGCCCAGCGGTACCTGGCGGATCTGCTGAAAGCTCGCGAGGAGCAGCCCCGCGCCGACCAGCAGCACGAAGGCTACGGCGACTTGCGATACCACCAGCCATTCCCGAAGTCGCATGCTGCGTCCACCACTCGTCGCCGAGCGGCTCTGGTCGCGGAGCGCTTCGCCTGGTTGCGTCCGCGCCGCGCGGACGGCGGGGATGAGGCCGAAGAGCACGGCGCACAAGGTCGCGAGCAGCAATGCGAAGATCAGCAGTCGCGGGTCGAGCGACAGCGACGCGAGACGCGGAATGCTGCCCGATCCGATGGCTACGATTGCCGACATCGCCAGCCGCGCCACGATCATCCCGGCGACAGCGCCCGCAACAGCGAGCGTCAGGCTCTCCGTGAGCAGCTGTCGTATCAGTCGCGAGCTACGGGCGCCCAGTGCCGAGCGCAGGGCGAATTCGCGAGTGCGCTCCGAGCCGCGCACCAGCATCAGGTTGGCGATGTTGACGCAGACGAGAATGAGCACCAGACCGACCGCCCCCAGCATGATCTCCAGCGCCCGGCTCGACGAGCCGACGATATCCTCCTTGAGCGAGTAGAGATGTGCCGTTGCCGTCTTCGCGTTGGGATACTGCTGCTGCAGGCGGACACTCAATCCATCGAGCTCGGCCTGCGCCCGCGCGATCGGCGTTCCGGCGCGGAGGCGCGCGATGACTGTCAGGTAGTGATTGCCGGCTTCGCGCGGGTCGTGCCCCTGCAACAGGTCGATCGGAACCCACGCGTCGATCGCCCCGGCGATCGGATCCTTGAATCCTGCCGGCATCACGCCGTCGATGACGTACGGACGCCCGCTCATCACCAGCGTCTTGCCAACGACGGCCGGATCGCTCTGCAGCTGTTGCTTCCAGAGCTCGTGGCTGATCACCACCACTGGACCCGCCGTGACGTTGTCTTCGACGCCGGTGCCGTCCTCGTCTTCAAGGCGGAAGCCGTGACCGATGGCGGGTTGCACCCGCATCACGTCGAAGTAGTTGGCGCTGGTGGGGAGCAAACGGATACGGCGCACATTGTCACCGGTGCCGATGTCGGCACCCGTATCATCGTAGGTGAGGATGGCAGCCGCCGATTCGAACGATGACATCTGCGTGCGGTACTCGACGTAGTGCACCGGTGATACGAAGTTGCGGCTCTCCGGAGCGCTGACATTGCTCTGGTACAACCGCACCAGGGCGCCAGACTGCTGGTAGGGCAGTGGCTGCAGCAGCACGGTGTCGACTGCACTGAACACAGCCGTGGTTCCTCCGATGCCGATGGCGAGCGTCAGGATCACGACCGCCGCGAAGCCGGGGCTGCGGCGCAACGTACGCAACGCATAGGAAAGGTCTCCGGCGCCGTCCTGCATCAGCCGCGTGCCCCGCGCATCCCGCACGTCTTCCTTGACTTGTTCGACGCCGCCGAGGGCGATCACGCTGCGCCGCCGGGCCTCGACGTCAGTGAGGCCGTTGGTGCGCTGGTGCTCGGCTTCCATCTCGACATGCGTGCGCAGCTCTTCGGCGAGCTCGCGTTCCTCGCGGGCGCGGAAGAGCAGCGATCGGAGACGGGCAACGACGTCCGGGGCGATGCTCATGCTTCCCCCAGCGCGAAGCGGATATTGAGGATGCCGTCGATGGCAGAGGACGCGCGTCGCCAACTGGCGCGCTCGACCTCGAGCTGCGCACGACCGACCGGGCTGAGCTCGTAGTACCTGGCCCGGCGGTTGTTCTCGGTGACACCCCACGCGGCGCGAACCCAGCCCCGGCGCTTCATCCGTACCAGGGCGGGGTAGAGCGAACCCTGGGTGACGAGAAAGACGTTGCCTGACATCCGCTCGATCCGGTTGGCGATCCCCCAGCCGTGCATCGGCTCCAGCGCCAGGGTCTTCAGCACCAGCATCTCCAGCGTACCTTGCAGCAGCTCGCCGCGGTCGTCGGCCATCGGACGCTCCTTCAGATAGTCTGAAGGTACGACAGTAACTGTCGCCAAAGGGTTGCACCAGCCCGGGTGGATAGATGAGGCTCAATCACAACATGCCGGCTGTCACGCCGCTCTTGCCCGGCGGCACCGCGTCATGAACGTTCTCGTCTTCAACAGCGGCTCGTCGTCGCTGAAGTTTGGCATCTACCGCGTCGACGCTGCGGTGGTCGACGTACTCCACGACGGTGAGGCGGCGTCGAGTGACGCGATCGATGCGGTCGTCGCGGCGTCGGGGATGACCATCGATGCCATCGGCCATCGCGTCGTGCATGGCGGGCCGTCGTTGCTGGCGCACTGCTGCATCGACGATGACGTGCTCGAACGCATCAGGGCGGCGGCACCGTTCGCGCCGCTGCACACGGCGCCGGCACTCGCCGCGATCAAGCACGCGCGGAAGCAGTATCCGGACACGCCGCAGGTCGCGTGCTTCGACACTGCCTTTCATGCCGGGCTGCCTGACGTCGCCCGCGTGCTGCCGATCGCGCGTGCGCTTCGACGCGAGGGGCTGCGCCGTTACGGCTTCCACGGCATCTCCTGTGAATCCATTGTGCGGCAGCTTCGCACCGATCGTCCAGCGCGCCTTGTCATCGCCCACCTCGGTCACGGTGCCAGCGTCACCGCCGTGCGCGACGGGCAATCCATGGACACGTCGATGGGCCTCACGCCGGACGGCGGCGTGGTCATGGGCACGCGCACCGGCGATGTCGACCCCGGGCTGCTCCTCTACCTGCTGCGCGAAGGCGGCGTCGAGCCGGGACAGCTCGAGTCGCTGATCAACGAGCATTCAGGCCTTCTCGGCATATCGGGGATCAGCAGCGACATGCGCGCCCTGCATGAGGAGGCGGCGAACGATGCCCATGCCGAGCTCGCGATCGGGATCTTCTGCGCTTCGGTGCGGAAGGCGATTGCCGCCATGATATCGGTGCTCGGCGGCGCTGACCTGGTTGTGTTCACCGGTGGGATCGGCGAGCATGATGCGCGCGTGCGCGAAGTCCTTACCGATGGCCTGCGGTGGGCCGGCGTTGGCGCGTTCCGGGTGCTGCCCTCGGAGGAGAACGCAGAGATCGCGGGTCATGCGTGGAGGATCTGCTCTGGCTGAGCCGCGGCGGCCGTCACGGCATTGACCTGATCGCGGGTCGCTGCAAAATTCGTCCATGTCCCGACCGCTCGTGCACTCGTTCGCTCCGCGCGGGAATTGCGCCCGACGTTTCGCCCTACCCGCCAACTTTTCCAGCTCGAGGAGTCTATGACGCCAGGATCGCCTTGCCCCAAGTGCGGCAGTGCAATGGAAGAGGGCTTCATCGTCGACAACACCCACGGAGGCAACATCCCCGCTGCCTGGGCTGAAGGCAAGCCCAGGTACTCCGCCTGGTTCGGGCTCAAGATGAAGGGCGTCACCCAGCACCAGGTCATCACCATGCGGTGCGAGAAGTGCGGATTTCTCGAATCATATGCGCCGAGCAACTGATCTGGCTCGAGGAATCCTGACCATGATCCTTCTCGCCGGGGTCGCCGCTGGATGAGCGAAGAGTCGGATGCCGGCGAACACCTGAACGTCGAGAAGTACCGGTGGTTCATCCTCCTCGGATTGATCACCGCGGCCATCATGGAGATTCTCGACACCACGATCATCAACGTGGCGTTGCCCCAGATGGCGGGCAATCTCGGTGCGACCCGCGAGGAAATCGCATGGGTGAGCACGTCGTACATCCTGGCGAATGTCGTCGTGCTGCCGATGACGGCGTTCTTCACGTCGGTCTTCGGCCGCAAACGTTATCTCACCTTTTCGATCATCCTCTTCGTGGTCGCATCGTTTCTCTGCGGCACCTCGACCTCGCTGACCGAGATCATCATCTGGCGGCTGTTGCAGGGGGCCGGCGGCGCTGCACTGCTTTCCACGGCGCAGGCGACGCTGCGACAGGTCTTTCCCAAGGAAGAGCAGGGGATGGTGCAGGCCATCTTCATCCTGGGGGTGATCATGGCGCCCACCCTCGGCCCCACGCTCGGCGGCTGGATCACCGACAACTACACCTGGAACTGGTGTTTCTACATCAACATCCCGATCGGCTGCGCCGCGGCGTTTCTCGTGTCAGAGTTCCTGCACGATCCGCCGACCGAACGCCGCTCGGGACCGGTCGACTGGCTCGGCATCGGCTTGATGATTACCGGTATCGGTGCCCTGCAGTACGTGCTCGAAGAAGGGAACCGCAAGGAATGGTTCGACAACTCGACCATCCTGGCGCTGGCGATCGTGTCGGGGGTTGCCCTTTCGACGCTGGTCTGGTGGCAGCTGTCGAAACGCAACCTGCATCCGATCATGCAGCTGCGTGTCCTCAAGAATCGCAACCTGGCGGCGTCGATCTTTCTCTTCGTGGTGCTCGGCTTCGGACTCTACGGTGGCACCTTCCTCTTTCCCCTCTTCACCCAGACGATCCTCGACTTCACGCCCACGTCGACCGGCCTGGCGATGATGCCGGGCGGCATCGCCACCGGCGTTCTGGCGATCTTCTGCGGCCTCCTGCTCAACGGCGCCAAGCCCAAGGCCGACGCGCGGGTGCTGATCCTCGGCGGCATGCTGATGATGCTGCTGGCAATGCACTCGCTCGGTCAGCTGACCGTGGCCTCTGGTGAAGCCGATGCGCGGACGGCGCTGATCATCCGGGGAGCCGCACTCGGATTGCTCTTTACGCCCATCAACAACGCCGCCTACGGCAGCATCAATCCGGCCGAGGCACAGCAGGCCTCGGGATTGATCAATCTCTCGCGGCAGCTGGGCGGGTCATTCGGAATTGCGGTGCTGGTCGCCTATCTCACGCGACACATCGCGATTCATCGCGCCGACCTCGTCACCAACTTCTTTCCGGGCAATCCGCTCTACGATCAGCGCTACAACGGCCTGGTCGGCGCCATGATGCAGCACGGTGGATCGGTGGTGGAGGCGCAGCAGAAAGCGCACGCCATTCTCGACGGCATGGTGATGCGGCAGGCCGTGATGCTGGCCTACAACGACTGCTGGTGGATGATCCTCATCTGCTTTGCCTGCGTGATTCCCGCGGTCTTCCTCCTGCGAAAGCCAAGCGCGGCGCCGGCTGCCGCCGAGATGCACTGAACGATTTTCGGCGGCGGTGATTCGCCAGTCTTGAATGGCCCGTCGCCGTGCAATGCGGCGGCCGCCGCCTCCGGGAGTTGCCGTCTCCCCAGCTGTATCAAAGTGGCGCGCTCGATAAACCTGCATTCAACCCGGAAATCAGCCGAACGGCTCTCCTGACTCCCGCCTTCTGCCCGTTCTTCGCCCGGGTGCCGGTGCTGCGCGCGTGGCCCGCTACATGCCCGTTGCCGAGCGTAAGCCCGCAGAGATCGATGAAGAATTCTTCATGACAGCTCTGCTGGATTCCTCGCGATACAATGGACGACATGAATGCAGATCTTCCGGACACGCGATCGCTCACGCCGGCGATACTGGACGGACCTTTCGTTCCTGGGAGCGGTGGGCCTGGCGGCCTTCCTTGCGAGCTCCCGGTTCAACCTGTCCGAAAAGTTTATCGACTACAGCCGGCAGCATGAAGGCTGGCAGCTTGATGAAATCGCGTCGGTCTTCGTGCTCGGCGCGTTTGGCACGGGAGTCTTTGCCATCCGGCGTTCGCGCGACCTCTTGCGTGAGGTCAAGCAGCGTGAGGACGGTGAGGCGCAGATCCTCCGGATGGCGCTGCACGATCCGCTGACCGGACTCGCCAATCGCCGCAAGATGAACGACTACTTGTCACACGCGATTAGTGTGCGCAAAATCGGTGAAGAGGTGACGGCGATGCTGCTTATTGATCTCGACCGCTTCAAGCCGATCAACGACACCTATGGTCATGGTGTGGGCGATCGATTGTTGAAGGCGGTCGGCGATCGGCTGCAAGCGAGTGTGCGTGACGGCGAACTGGTGGCGCGCCTGGGGGGCGACGAGTTTGGCGTGGTGCTTCCGCGGCTCATGCGTTCGGAGGAGGCTGGGCGGCCGGCACGCCGGATTTTGAAGGCGATGGAAGAGCCATTCCGCATCGATCAGCTG
>JBEPVV010000018.1:0-10592 GCA_041690795.1 Gemmatimonadota bacterium
CGCCATCGGCAGTGAAACCGACGGCAGCATCGTCAGCCCGGCAATGCGCTGCGGGCTCACCGGACTGCGCCCCACATTCGGACGGGTACCGCGTACCGGTGCGATGACCCTGTGCTGGTCACTCGACAAGCTCGGTCCCATGACGCGTGGCGTCGAAGACACGATGCTGGTGCTGGCAGCGATCAGTGGTGCCGATCCCGGTGATCCATCCAGTGTGCCGAGCACGATGTCGTGGCATGGCGCCGGTTCGGTCAGCGGACTCAAGGTTGGTTACTTCCCGCAATGGCTGAAGGAGAGTCCGGCGACGGATGTGGACCGCGGCGCACTGGAGACGATGAAGTCTCTGGGAATGACTCCGACCGAGGTCACGCTTCCCGACTGGCCGTACAGTTCGATGATGCCGATTCTCTTCGCCGAGGGCGCCGCCGCGTTCGAGCAACTGACGCTCGACGGTCGCATGGATCAGTTGAAGATGCAGGTCAAGGATGCATGGCCGAATCTCTTCCGGCAGGCGCGATTTCTTTCGGCCGTGGACTTTGTGCAGGCTGACCGCATGCGACGGAAGGTGGCACTGGAAATGGCGCGGATTTTCTCCCAGGTCGACCTGATGATCGTACCGTCATTGCGCGATGAACAACTGACGATCACCAACTTCACCGGTCATCCGTCGCTCACCTTTCGCGCCGGCTTCGTGCAAGTGGCCGAGGCGCGGAGCGACTGGGCTCCCGACCCGGCGCATCCACTGCCGAAGTTCGCTCCACCACGCCGCGTGCCGCACGGCATCACGCTGATCGGCCGGCTGTTCGATGAAGCAACGATTGTGCGGGCGGGGGTCGCGCTGGAAGGTGCGTTCCATGTGGCCGCTGAGCGGCCGGCGGGGTTCTAGTTTCCGCAGGGACATCTCCGCGGCAACTCCTCTCGCTAGTTTTCTCGAATGACCATCCAATGGCGCAACCGCCGCGGCGCGATCGCGTGGTTCATCCTCTTTGCCGTCGTATCCATCCTGGTGGAATCCGGGGTCACTGCGGAGCTGGACCGGCGCCTGCTGCTGATCGTCGGCGCAAACCGCACGCCGCTGATGACCTCGGCGATGCGCCTCATGTCGGAGTTCGGCAGCTGGAAGGGAGCACTGCCGTTCGTTGCGATCATTGGCGGCTTCCTCTGGCACCGACGGCGGTCAGCCGACTGCATTCGCTACCTGCTTGTCGGTGCGTCAGGTGAGGTGCTTTACGCGCTCTGCAAGCTGATCTTCCACCGGCCGCGGCCCACGATCATCACGCACCTCGACGTTGCCGGATGGTATTCGTATCCTTCGGGGCACGCCATGCTGGCGCCGATGCTCTGCGGATACGGACTGTTCCTGGTCCGGCCCCTGTTGGCGTCGTACGCAGCGAAAGTCCTGGCGTCGACATTCATGATTCTGGTTCCGCTGTTGATCGCCGCGTCGCGCGTGTATCTCGGCGTGCACTATCCAACCGACGTGATCGGTGCACTCTGCATTGGCGTGGGGTGGGTGTTGCTCTGGCGAGACGAACCGGACCTGCGCGCGCCGGGTTAGCGCGCGCGCCTTACCGCTGCGAAGCAGGACCGCCTGCAGTCATTTCTTCGCCGAGATCTGCTGGTACGACAACGCCGTGGGCGCCGAGCTTCCGAAAGAGTTCCCATTGGGCCTGGCGCGCAGCATACTGGGCGCCGCCGTTGTACATCGCGGCGATGATCAATGTGCCGTCATCACGTCCGAGGTAGCCAACCAGCGTGGTGACGTTGGTGAGCGTGCCCGTCTTGGCCCGCACCACGCCGGAGCCAGGGAGACCGCTCGCGAGTCGCCGTAGCGTGCCGGTGCCATTCGCGGGAAAGAGCAGCGGGAAATTCTTGCCACCAGCGGTCTGCGGCATCCGCGCCAGGTAGGTGGTGAACACGATCGGCGCCACGCGGTCTTCTTCCGACAACCCGCTGCCATCGACCAGATGAACGCCGGTGAGTCCGGTGATCCTGCGCACGAATTCGGTGAGGCGCACGGCCGGTGCCGCACCACCACCGCCGCCCCAGAGGAGCATCATCTCCGCGCCGATGTTGAGCGAACGGGTGTTGACCTCGTGCGCGATCGAATCGAAGGTCATCGAGGCGACTTCGGCCAGGACGCGCTTGTTGCCGATGGCCCCCGGCGCCGACATCGCTGGTCCCGGGGTCCAGGTGATGCCCGCCGTCGCCGTGGCATGCTGCCACGCCGCTTCGAGCACCGCCGACGGATCGGTCGACACCGATTCGAAGCGACGCGCGCCGGCGCGGATGCCGATCTTGCCGCTGACCACCCAGCGTCCGTTCTTGAGCGGCGAGAGATGCAGCGAGCTGTGACTTCCCGAGACCGTGGTCGCCGAGACGTCGATCAGTCGCGCGACACCGGTCGGCGCATCGCCGATCACCATGGCGTGCGCACCAACCCGGGCGCCCGGCGCCATGGTGACGTAGATCACGTTCTCGTTGAGGGTGATCTGGCCGATCGGCGGGGCGTACACCCGGCCGCGGAAACGGTCGGCCCAGACACTCGGGTAGGTCGATCGCGCGTCGCCGTTGGAGCCGGAGACGACGTCGAACGGCCCAGCCAGCCGCCGGACTCCAATCGACGACAGTTGCTGCGCGAGCTGCAACAATGTCGGTCCGGTCCGATCAGGACGTTCGAGGGTGGGATCGCCGTTGAGCTCAAGCGCCCAGCGACCGACCCACATCCCCGACGCCGAATCGACGTGGCCGCTACCCACGACGCGAGTCGCCCGGCGCGCATCGCCGCCTACTGCCGTTCTTGCGAACCCGGTCGTCAGCACCTTGACCGTCGATGCCGGGATCATCGGCTCGTCCTGATTGACCTGCCACAGCACCCGCCCCGTCTGGTCGGCTACCACGATCCCCCATTTGCCCGGCGAGCGGTGGCTGGTTTTCGCCCACCATGCATCGAGGACCGGGGTGATCTCGGAGACGCCCTGCGCGGGAAGACTTCCCGCGGCAGCGCACGCGATGACCATCAGGAGAGCAAGGCGACGGGTCATGGAGCTCGTGGGTAACAGGTGAGCGGTGTGGAGTAGTTACGAGATTCGCAGCACCGCAGTTCCGTTGCGGACCTTACTTGAGGTGCAGCTTGGCGATGGTCTGCAGCTGCATGTTGCTGGTACCCTCGTAGATCACCCCGATTTTCGCATCGCGATAGAACTTCTCGGCCGGGTACTCACGGCTGTAGCCGTAGCCGCCGAAGAGCTCGAGCGCCTGTCCTGCGATCCGGTTGGCAGCCACCGATGAGAAGAGTTTCGCCATTGCCGCCTCCCGGGTGAAGGGGAGTCCGGCATCCTTGAGGCGTGCCGCGTTGTAAACCATCAGGCGGGCGGCCTCGAGATCGGTGACCATCTGGGCGACCTGAAACTGTACACCCTGGAAGTCAGCAAGGACCTTGCCGAACTGCTTCCGCTCCTTGATGTAGCGGGTGGCGGCGTCGATGGCCCCTTGGGCGAGGCCGATCATCTGCGCGCCGATGCCGATCCGGCCTTCGTTGAGGGTTTCGATCGAGATCTTGTATCCCTGGCCGACCTGTCCGAGCACGTTGGCCGCCGGCACGCGGCAGTTCTCGAGGATCAGCTCGACGGTGCTGGAGGCGCGGATCCCCAGCTTCTTCTCCCGCTTGCCGACTTTGAAGCCGTCGAATCCACTCTCGACCAGGAAGGCGGTGATCCCCTTGTACCCCTTCGACGGATCGACGTTGGCAAAGACGATGAAAATTCCAGCTTCAGCGCCGCTGGTAATCCAGAACTTGCGTCCCGTCAGCAGCCAGTCGTCGCCCTGTGGCGTCGCGCGACACTCGAGGGCAAATGCATCCGAGCCCGACGCCGGCTCCGATAGCGCGAAGGCGCCTAGCAGCTCGGTCGTGAGCCGGGGAAAGTAGCGGCGCTTCTGTTCATCGGTGCCCCAGCGGAGCAGCGCATTGTTGAAGAGCGTGTTGTGCACGTCGACGTAGATCGCAGCCGAGGGGTCGACGCGCGCCAATTCCTCGATCGCCAGGGTCGCGAGAAAGATGCTGCCCCCCGCGCCGCCGAATTCCTCGGGAACCTCGATGCCCATGAGGCCAAGCTCGAAGAACTTGGTGATCAGTTCCGGGCGCATCTTCGACGCCTCGTCCATCTCGTGCACGTAGGGCCCGACTTCAGCCTCGGCGAATTCGCGCACGGTCTGGCGAAAGAGGTCTTCCTCTTCGGAGAGGACGGAAAGTGGCGTGGGTGCGGTGGCGACGGTCATGGCAGGACTCGGGTCGAAGACCAGTGCAAAATAGGTGAGGCGAAAGGTGAAAGGCGAAAGGAAGCCTGTGCAGTGAGTCTGCCACTGGTCGTCCGAGCAACGTGCCCACCTCTAATTCCCCGTTGACGGCCGCGTCGCTCGAACGCGTCGAGCAGTTCTTTGCGGCCCGCGGGTGGACCCCGTTTCCGTTCCAGCGCGAGGCGTGGCAGGCCTATCTGGACGGCGAGAGCGGACTGCTGCACGCGGCAACGGGCACCGGCAAGACATATGCGGTCTGGCTCGGTCCGCTGATCGAGGCGATGCGCGACGCCGGGCCGGTCGCGCTGCCGAAGCGCCGGAAGCGCTCTGACGCACCGGCGCTTCGCGTCCTCTGGATCACCCCGTTGCGCGCTCTCGCTGCGGACACGGAATCGGCACTCCGTCTCGCGCTCGATACCCTCGGCTTGGCCTGGACACTCGAATCGCGCACCGGCGATACGCCGGCGTCGCGCCGCGCCCGCCAGCGCGAGCAGCTGCCGACCGCGTTGATCACCACGCCCGAGAGTCTCACGCTGCTCTTCACGCGCGACGATGCCGCGTCGCTCTTTCGCGATCTCAAGCTCATTGTCGTGGACGAATGGCACGAACTGCTCGGCAGCAAGCGCGGCGTCCTGGTCGAACTCGCCCTGGCAAGGCTGCGACACTGGCAGCCCGCGGTGCGAACGTGGGGGCTGTCGGCAACGCTCGGCAATCTTGATGTCGCGCGCGACGCCCTGCTCGGTGTTTCGCCGACCAACGCCCGCGTGATACGCGGCGCGGTGCCGAAGGAGATCGTGATCGACGCTGTCATCCCCGCGGTGATCGAGCGTTTCCCCTGGGCCGGTCACCTCGGTACCCGCCTCGTCCACGAGGTTATCGAAATCATCGAAGCCAATCGCACGACGCTCCTCTTCACCAACACCCGGTCGCAGACGGAACTCTGGTATCAGGCCATCACCGCTGCGCGGCCGGCGCTGGAGGGCGAGATCGCCCTCCACCACGGTTCACTCGATCGCGAGCTGCGCAACGCGGTTGAACAGCGGCTCAAGGCCGGCACGATCCGGTGCGTGGTCTGCACGTCGTCGCTTGACCTGGGCGTCGATTTCTCGCCGGTCGATCGCGTGCTCCAGGTCGGTTCGCCCAAGGGGATCGCGCGCCTGTTGCAGCGCGCGGGACGCAGTGGCCACAACCCGGGACGGCTGAGCCGCGTGACCTGCGTGCCGACGCACGCGTTCGAGTTGATCGAGGTTGCGGCCGCGCGAAGCGCCGCTGCGCGGGGCGAGATCGAGTCACGACAACCGCCGCGGGCGCCACTCGACCTGCTCGCACAACACCTGGTGACCTGTGCGATGGGCGGAGGATTCGTCGAGGACGAACTGCTCGCCGAAGTGCGGACCACCTGGTCGTATCGCGAACTGAGCGATGTCGACTGGAGCTGGACGCTGGACTTTGTCGCGCACGGCGGCCCCGCGCTCAAGGCTTATCAGGAGTATCGCAAGATCGCACGTGGCGACGACGGACGATGGCGCGTCGCCGACCAGCAAGTGGCGATGCGGCACCGGATGTCGATCGGCACGATCGTGAGCGACGCGGCGGTGACGTTGCAGTTTCTCAAGGGCGGCCGGATCGGAACGGTCGAGGAATCCTTTGTCGCGCGCTTGCGTCCCGGAGATCAGTTCATTTTCGCCGGCCGCGGGCTCGAGCTGGTGCGGGTTCGCGACATGGTCGGCTGGGTGCGCCTGGCGCCGCGCGCGCGGGGGGTGAGCCGCTGGATGGGAGCGAGGATGTCGCTCAGTTCGGAGCTGGCCGCCGCGGTGCGCGACAAGCTTGCCGATGCGCGCGATGGCATCTTCGAGGATCCTGAAATGCTGGCGGTGCGGGACCTGCTGGCGCTGCA
Source organism: Gemmatimonadota bacterium (assembly GCA_041690795.1). GTDB lineage: Bacteria > Gemmatimonadota > Gemmatimonadetes > Gemmatimonadales > GWC2-71-9 > Palsa-1233. The sequence continues at coordinate 6,194 of JBEPVV010000018.1, forward strand.
GGCGGAATGGTCAGCGATCCCGGACAACAGCGCGCTGCTGATCGAGCGCCTGCATTCGCGCGAGGGCCATCATCTCTTCCTCTATCCGTTTGCCGGCCGGCTGGTGCACGAAGGACTGTCATCGTTGATCGCCTGGCGGCTCGGTCGAGTTGCCGCAGGAACGTTTTCGATCGCCGTCAGCGACTACGGCTTCGAACTGCTCTCCCCCGAACCCGCCATGCTGGAGGCGGCGATTGCCCAGGGCCTCTTCTCTCGCGCCGGGCTTGCCGATGACATCATGGCCAGCATCAACGCCGGTGAGATGGCGCGGCGTCAGTTCCGCGAAGTGGCTCGCATTACCGGGCTGATCTTTCAGGGATATCCAGGATCGAACAAGACGGTCCGGCAGGTGCAGGCCTCGAGCGGATTGCTGTTCGACGTTTTCCAGCGGCACGATCCCGACAACCTGCTGCTGCACCAGGCGTATCGCGAAGTGCTGGAGCGCCAGCTCGAAGAGAGCCGGCTGGTCGAGACGCTGCGGCGGATCGAGTCGCACCCGGTCGAGATCCGCGAGATCGCCCAGCCGACTCCGATGGCGTTTCCGCTGATGTTCGAGCGCTTCCGTTCGCGATTGTCGACCGAGAAGCTTGCTGACCGGGTCCGCCGCATGACGCTTGCACTGGAGCGCAAGGCATCGTGAGCGACCTGCACATCGAGCTGCGCGGCGAAGCGGTGACGTTGCTGGCCGAGCGCGCGCTCTTCCGTGAACGGAATGCGACGCTCTACGTCGCCGATCTGCACCTGGGAAAGGCGGCGACGTTTCGCGCCGAGCGGATCGCGATTCCGCCGGGCACGACCGCCGTGACACTGGAGCGGCTGTCGGATGCGCTGCAGCGCACTGAGGCGCGGCGCCTGGTGGTGCTGGGAGATTTCTTCCATGCCCGTGCCGGGCGCCACGCCGACACCACGGCGAAGGTGCAGCAGTGGCGCGCGGCGCGCCCCGATCTGCCCATGGTACTGGTGCGCGGCAATCACGACCGTCACGCCGGCGATCCCGACGTGGACCTGCGGATCGATTGTCATGATGCGCCGTTGGCGGATTCGGGCTGGTGGCTGCATCACCACCCAGGGCCCCCTTCACACGAGTTCTGGCTCGCCGGCCATGTGCATCCGGCCGCGTCGCTCGTCGGCCTGGCGCGCCAGTCGCTCTTCCTGCCCTGTTTTCACGCCACGGCACATGGCGTGGTATTGCCATCATTCGGCGAATTCACTGGCAAAGCAGAGGTCCGCGTGGCAGGAGGAGATCGTGTCTTCGTCATCGCGGGCGACGAGGTGCTCGAAGTGGACTAGTTCAACACTTCCAGCGCGACTTCGACTCTTCCCATCGGCGCCGCCACCTGCGCACCCTGCACCTCGCCACGAATCGCCTGCAGCATCTCGCGTGCAATCGCGATTCCCTCCGCCAGCGCGAACTCCTTTCCGCGTTCGCTGGCGCGGCGCATCCGGCTCAGCGTGGCGTCTGGGACCGTGACGCCAGGAACCTCGTTGGCCAGAAACTCGGCATTGCGCAACGATACCAGCGGCCAGATTCCGGCGATCACGGGGATGCCCAGCGCGCGCGCGTGTGGCAGGAAGCGCACGAGTTGGTCGACATCGAAGACCGGTTGTGTCATGGCGAACTGGGCGCCGGCTTCGGCTTTCCATGCCAGCCGCCGCAACTCGCGGTCCTGATCGTTGGCGGCCGGATTGACCCCGACGCCGTGCACGAACTGCGTCGGTGCGCCAATCGGATTGCCACCGGGATCGAATCCGCGATTGAGTCGCGCCACGAGGTTGGTGAGGCCGATTGCATCGATATCGAAGACAGCGGTCGCATCGGGGTACGGACCCATCTTCGGCGGATCGCCAGTGACGATCAGCAGGTTGCGCAGCCCGGCGGCGGCAGCGCCGAGGAGGTCGGAGAGCATGCCGAGCAGGTTGCGGTCTCGGCAGGCGTAGTGGACCACGGCTTCGAGCCCGACCTCTCGCTCGATCAGCAACCCCGAGATCAGCGCGCCCTGCCTGCTCTGCGCCCGCGGGCCATCGGGGATATTGACGGCGTTGACGCCGGCGGCCTTGAGCGCGCGTGCCTGTGCCAGCATCGGCCCGGGATCGACGCCGCGTGGCGGTACGATCTCCACCGACGTTACCCACTCTCCTGCGGCGAGTCGGGCGCCGAAGCGCGAACGGTCGGCCAGCGGCACCGCCGTCACGCCGGTCGGCTGGCCGACCTGCACCGCGTGCGCATCGTGGGCAGTCTCGCGCGGCTGGGCGCTGCGGACGAAGGCGCGGATGGCCCTGATGTGCGCTGGCGTGGTACCACAGCAGCCGCCCACGAACCGTGCGCCCGCTTCGACCATCCGCCGCGCGTACTCTGCCATGTATTCGGGGCTCGCCATGTAGATCTTGCGATCGGCCACGTCGCGTGGCAGGCCGGCGTTTGGTTGCGCCGACACCGGCACCGTGACGACGCGTGCGAGCTTCTCGATTGCTTCGAGCACCAGCTGCGGGCCGATCGAGCAGTTGATCCCGACGACGTCGGCGCCCGCCGCTTCGAGCGCGGGGCCGAACGTTTCGGGAGTCGTGCCGTAGGCCGTGCGCCCGTCGGAGCCGAGCGTGACCTGGGCGATCACGGCGAGATCGGTTCGGGCGCGCACCGCGCGAATCGCGGTCTCGATCTCGGCGATGTCGGAGAATGTCTCCAGCACGAAGCCGTCGACACCGCCGGCAAGGAGCCCGTCGACCTGGCGTCCGAAGGCCGCTTCGGCCTCATCGCGGCCGAGCTCGCCAAATGGCTCGAGGCGAACGCCGAGAGGGCCGATCGCGCCGAGCACGGTTGCACCGGCACCGACTGCTCGTCGCGCGAGGCGCGCCGCGGCAGTGTTCAAGGCCTCGACATCATCGGCGAGCCCGTACTGCATCAGCTTGATCGGATTGGCGCCGAAGGTATTGGTCTCGATCAGTTCGGCGCCCGCCTGCGCGTAGGCTGCGTGAATCTCGCTGACCACATCGGGCGCCTTCACGACCAGCTCGTCAAAGCAGGTGTTGAGGAAGATGCCCCGGTCGTAGAGCATCGTTCCCATCGCGCCGTCGACCACGTGGACGCGCTTGTCGGCGATGAGGTCGCGCAGCGTGGGCGCGCTCATTTCCGCGCGTAGCCGAGCACGGGAGAGAGCCAGCGTTCGGCAGTCTTCACGTCCCAGCCCTTGCGGACGGCGTAGTCGGCGACCTGATCGCGACCGATGCGCCCGACGCCGAAGTAGCGCGCGTCGGGGCGCCAGAAGTACCAGCCACTCACTGACGCACCCGGCCACATTGCAAAGCTCTCCGTCAACGTGATGCCGGTCGTGCGTTCGAGATCGAGCAACGTGGCGAGGGTCGCCTTCTCGGTGTGATCGGGACAGGCCGGGTAGCCCGGGGCAGGGCGAATCCCCTGATATCGCTCGCGCACCAGATCGTCGGCCGCGAGGCGCTCGTCGGGCGAATAACCCCAGTACCCGCGACGGACCTCCTCGTGCATGCGCTCGGCAAAGGCTTCGGCCAGCCGGTCGGCCAGCGCCGACGCGAGGATGGCGCGGTAATCGTCATGCGCCGCCTTGGCCGCCGTAGTCAGTCCGGTGAGACCGTGCCCGGTCGTCACGGCAAACGCACCCACGTAATCGGGCAGCCCGCTGCTGGCAGGGGCGACAAAATCCGAGAGCGCGAGTGCCGCGCGCTGGTCCTTGCGCGCAGCTTGCTGGCGCAGCGTGTGGATGACCGCGACCTCGCGGCTGCGAGTGTCGTCTGCAAAGAGCGTGATGTCATCATCGACGCTGTTCGCAGGCCAGAGGCCCACCACCCCGCGACTGGTGAGCAGGTTGTCGCGTTCGATCTCATCGAGCAGGCGTTGCGCGTCGTCGAAGAGATCGCGCGCGGCCGCACCGTGTTCCGGATGCTTGAAGATCGCGGGGTAAACGCCGGGCATCTCCCACGCCTGGAAAAACGGCGTCCAGTCGATGTAGCGGCGCAGATCGGCGAGTGGCCAGGCGTCGAAGGTCTTCAATCCGAAGAACGTCGGCACCGGCGCTGGAACGCTCAGATCGACCTGCCAACGATTCGCGCGCGCGTCAGCCAGCGATATCAGTGTGCCTTCATGTTCGCCGGCGCGGTCGGCGCGCACCTTCGCATATTCGGCGTCGATCCCGGCGGTGAATGCCGGGCGCCGCGCCGGATCGCGCAGCGCGCTCGCGACCGGCACAGCGCGCGAGGCATCAAGCACGTGGACCACCGGTTCGCTATAGTGCGGTGCGATCTTGATAGCCGTATGCGCCCGGCTGGTGGTGGCTCCGCCGATCAGTAAGGGCAGCTTGAAGCCCTGGCGTTCCATCTCGCGGGCCACATG
>JBEPVV010000019.1:0-10535 GCA_041690795.1 Gemmatimonadota bacterium
CGTCGGCGGCGAGCCAGTCAACCTCACCGCCACCGAATACCGGCTGCTGGTGACACTCGTCGAGCGACGCGGGCGGGTGCAGTCCCGCGCTCAACTCCTGGAAACGGTACTCGAAGCGCAACCCGACATCCAGACGCGAACGATCGACATGCACGTGCAGCGACTGCGGACCAAACTGGGTGCGGCAGGCGACATGATCGAGACAGTGCGCGGCTTCGGCTACCGGTTCGCAGCCGCCCGCACCGACCGGGCACCATGAGGTTCGGCAATCGCGTCGTCCTCGTCACATTCGTCGTCATCGCACTGCCGGTGCTGATGGCACTCGGCGGACGGAGCCACGGAGTTCCGGTCGCCGTGATGATCGCGCTCGTGCTCGGTCTCGCGGTAGCATGGCTGGTGGTTTACCTGATGTCGCGCCCGCTCGTCACGCTGGCGGACGCGGCCGCCGACGTGGCCGCCGGGGCAACGCCTCGCTTTCCCCGATCGGAGATTCCCGAGGTCGACAAGCTCGTGCATGCGATGCGCCGGATGCACGCGGACCTGGCGTCTCGCGGGGTTCAGCTCCAGCAGGAGCGGGCTGGCGGCAACGCGATCGTCGATGCCATGGTGGAAGGCGTGCTCGCCACCGACGCGCGGGGCCGCATCGTGATTGCCAACCCCGCCGCCCACCGGCTGCTGGGCTACGCTCCTCGTGAATCGCTGCCCGATCTTCCGGCGCTCTTCCGCGACAAGGTTGCCCGCGACGCCGTTGCAGAAGTGCTGGCGGGCCACGACGTCCACGACCGCGAAGTCGATATCGATGGAAGGATCCTGTCCATGAACGCGCGGCCGCTGCCAGACAATGGCGCCGTGGTGGTGATGCACGACCTCACCGACGTGCGGCGCCTCGAAGCGGTCCGGCGCGATTTCGTCGCCAACGCGTCGCATGAGCTCAAGACACCGCTCACCTCGATCGCGGGATACGCCGACACCCTTGCCGATGATACGATCGACGCTGACACCCGCCACCGCTTTCTCCGCATCATCGTCAGCAACGCGCAGCGGATGCAGCGGCTGGTCGACGACCTGCTCGAGCTTTCCCGCATCGAGTCGGGCCGCTGGCTGCCGGCCATCGAGCGCGCCGACCTGCGTGCTCTGCTGGAGGACGGGTGGGAGGCCTTCGTTGATCGGGCCGCTGAACGCAAGGTGGAATGGCTGGTGAGCGTCGACGCGAACGCTGCGCAACTCGATGTTGATGCCGACGCTTTTCGCCAGGTAATGGGCAATCTGTTCGACAATGCGCTGCGATACACGGCGATCGGCGGCCGGATCGCGTGCCGCGGCGAGCGGCGCAACGGCGGCGTGATGGTCAGCGTCTCGGACAACGGCACCGGCATCGCCAGCGAGCACCTGTCACGAGTCTTCGAGCGATTCTACCGGGTCGATGCGGCGCGGTCGCGCAGTGAAGGCGGGACCGGACTCGGGCTCGCCATCGTGCGCCACATGGTCGAAGCGCACGGTGGCACGGTGACGGCCGAGAGCGAACTCAATCGCGGCACCACCATTCACTGCTGGTTTCCCGACGCGGACGCCGTGGCGGGCCGCGGCGTTTCGACGGCAGGCGGCACGGCATGACCGATGTCGAAGCCCCGCCGCCGGCAGTCGAACCCGGGCTTTCTGATCCCGCGCTCTACCTGAATCGAGAGCTCGCGTGGCTCGAGTTCAATCAGCGGGTATTGCACGAGGCCACCGATCCGAGAACGCCGCTACTCGAACGGGTGAAGTTCCTTTCGATCTTCTCGAGCAACCTCGACGAATTCTTCCAGGTGCGCGTTGCCGGCGTCCGCGAGCAGGTCGCCGCGCGGCGAACCGACCCCGCGTTCGCAGCGCCCGCGCCGGGTCAGCAGCTGACATCAATTCGGGATGTCGTCCGGCGCCAGGTCGAGCGCCACTCCAGCTGCATGGTTGATGAGGTGATCCCCGCGCTCGCCGCCAATGGCATCGAGATCCACGCCAGTTTCGAGGCCCTGCCCGAGGCCGAGCAGCAGCACCTCGCCAGCTACTATCGCTCGCACGTCTTTCCGGTGATCACGCCGCTCGCGATCGATCCGTCGCATCCGTTTCCGCACATCTCGAACCTCTCACTCTCGCTGGCCGTATCGCTTGCCGACCGGCACGGCCACGCCCGCTTTGCCCGGGTGAAGGTGCCGCGGATCCTGCCGCGCTGGGTGCCGCTCACCCTGCCTCACCAGTACCTCGCCCTCGAGGATCTGATCGGTGCGCACCTGCATACCCTCTTTCCCGGTGTGGCCATCGTCGGCTGGCACATGTTCCGGATCACGCGCAACACCGACCTCAATCTCGAGATCGGTGGCCCCAGCGACGAAGCGGAAGACCTGCTCGAACTGATCCAGGAAGAGGTGCGCAACCGGCGCTTCGGCGAGGTCGTGCGGCTGGAGGTGGACGCCGCGATGCCGCGCGAACTGCGCGCCCGGCTGATCGAGGAGTTCAATGAAGCTGACGCCGGCGAAGGGCTCCCGCTGACCGAGGATGACGTCTTCGATGTTCGTGGCCCGCTCGGGGCGATCGACCTGGCGACCATCGCGGCACTGGATGTCCCGACGCTGCACGATGCGCCGTTCACACCGCGCACCCCGCGCCGCATCGCGGCGGAACGCGATCTCTTTGCGGTGATCCGCGACGGCGATGTGCTGCTTCATCATCCCTATGATTCGTTCAAGACATCGGTCGAGGAACTGATCGAGCTGGCCAGCGAGGATCCCGACGTGCTGGCGATCAAGATCACGCTGTATCGTACTGGCGGCGAAATCGCGAAGCTGCTGGCCCAGGCGGCGGTACGCGGCAAGCAAGTCGCCGTGCTGATCGAGCTGCAGGCGCGCTTCGACGAGGAAAACAACATCAGCTGGGCCCGGCGCTTCGAGGACGTTGGCGTCCACGTCACCTACGGCGTGCCCGGGCTCAAGACCCACGCCAAGGTGCTGCTGATCGTCCGCCGAGAGGGACCGGTGATCCGCCGCTACGTGCACATCGGCACCGGCAACTACAATCCGCGCACGGCGCAGTACTACACCGACTTCGGGTTGCTCAGCGCCGATCCTGATCTTGGCGCTGACCTCAGCGATCTCTTCAACGTGCTCACCGGCTTCGGCGGACCGGCGGGATACCGCAAGCTGCTGGTCGCGCCGGTCTGGATGAAGGAACGCTTTCTCGACCTGATCAACAACGAGACGGCGGTGGCGCGGGACGGCGGCACCGGTCGAATCATCGCCAAGATGAACGCGCTGGTCGACCCCGACATCATCGCCGCGCTCTATCGCGCGTCGCAGGCCGGTGTCGAGATCGACCTGCTCATTCGCGGCATCTGCTGCCTCCGCCCGGGGCTGGCCGGGATCAGCGAGCGGATCCGCGTCGTCTCGATTCTCGGCCGCTTCCTGGAGCACTCGCGCGCTGCGGTGTTCGAGAACGGGGGAGCCGGCAAGGTCTGGATCTCATCGGCAGACTGGATGCCGCGCAACCTCGAACGGCGGGTAGAAGCGGCGGTGCCGATCGAGAATCTCCGCCACCGCATGGAGATCCGGCAGGTGCTGGAGCTGATGATCAACGACAACCGACAGGCGTGGGAGATGCGCCCCGACGGCAGCTATATCCAGCGCCAGCCTGCGCCGGGTGAGCCGGAGCGGGCGACGCATGTGGCATTGATGGAGGGCGTCCGCTAGGCCGACCTGACACCACCGTTACCACAGTTCCCCGCTCGTTACCCACCCGTTACCCACCCGACACCACCAGGTGATGACCGCCAGGCCTATTTCGCCGGGCTCAGGGAAGGTCGTCTTCTCGAGCGATGTCCACTCAACGTCTGGCGGGGGTTTCATGCGCTCTTCAGTAACGCGGCAAGTCATGCTGGCCGTGTCCGTGAGTCTCGGTGTTCCGGTGGCAGCGCTCTCAGCGCAGGCGCCGACCATCAGCGTCGGAGTCCTCGGTTACGCGCAGTACACCTACGCGCTGAAGGTCGATTCGACGCTGTCGCCTGCCGCGCACGCGAACAACTTCGACGTCACCCGCGCCTACATCACGGCGCAAGGCAAGTTCGCCGACGGCATCGGTGTCCGGGTCACGGCCGACGTCGATGGCCGCAAGGCCGCCGCCAACCAGCAGACCTTCCGTCTCAAGTACGCGTACGTCACCTGGCAGCCGAACGCCAAGGGTCCGCTGACCTACAAGATCGGCGAGATCCACACGCCGTTCATCGACTGGGAAGAGAACCTCAACGACTACCGCTTCCAGGGCACGATGCCGATGGAACGGGCCGGTTACATGTCGTCGTCCGACTTTGGTGCCGGCGTCGATGGCATGTGGAATTTCGAACAGGTCAACATGCAGCTCGGCGTGTACAACGGCGAGAACTACAACAATGCGCCCGGCGACCAGCGCAAGGATGTTGAAGCTCGCGTCTCGGTGCGACTCTCCAAGACCAACATGGCCGGGAAGTCCGGCGGCTTGCGCGCCACGGCGTACGGACAGATCGGCAAGTCCAACGGCGGCGGAACCCGGCAGCGCTTCATCGGCATGCTCTCCTACAAGAGCAAAGCGGTGACCCTGGCCGCTGAATTCGGCATGGCACAGGACTCGATCAACGCCACGCATCCGAAGCAGAAGGGTTCGGTTCTCGCGGCGTACGGCGTCTACAACTTCCCGAAGTCGAAGTTCGCGGTGATCGGCCGGGTCGACAACTTCGATCCCAACACCGATTCCACCGCCGTCGCCCTCAACAGCGCGGGCAACACTGCCGCCAACAAGCAGACTCGCGTGATCGCCGGCATCTCGTACACCGTCAACTCGAACTTTCGCTTCCTCGTCGACGCCGACCTCAACTCGCTGCAGAACGGCGCCACCAACCCGTTCGACAAGACGCGGCAGATGCTGTCGTTCCACACCGAATTCAAGTTCTAGCCTCGCATCGACTGCTGACAACCCACGGAGATGACCATGGTATTGCGACTGGCAGGAAAGACCGTTCTCGCAGGGATGGTGGCCTTCATCCTCACTGCGCCGGTGGCCGCGGCCGCACAGGCACTGACCGGCGCTGGGGCAACCTTCCCCGATCCGATCTACGAAAAGTGGTTCAAGGCGTATAGTGACAAGACCGGCGTAAAGATCAACTACCAGCCGATCGGCTCGGGCGGCGGTATCACCGCGTTCACCAACAAGACCGTCGACTTCGGCGCGTCCGATGGCCCGATGAACAACGACCAGATGAACGCGGTGCAGGGCGACGTCGTGCACATTCCCACCGTCATCGGCGCTGTGGTGCTGACGTGGAACCTTCCGTCACTCGGCACCACGCAGCTGAAGCTCGATGGCCCGGCGATCGCCGACATCTATCTCGGCAAGATCACCAGGTGGAACAGCCCGCGCCTCACCGCGCTCAACCCGGGTGTCAAGCTCCCGGCCGAAGACATCATCGTAGTACACCGCGCCGACGGCTCCGGCACCAGCTACATCTTCACCGACTATCTCTCCAAGGTCTCGCCGGAGTGGAAGCAGAAGGTCGGCTTCGGCACCGGTCCGTCGTGGCCCGTCGGACTGGGCGGAGCCAAGAACGACGGCGTCATGCAACAGGTCAAGCAGACCGAAGGCGCGATCGGTTACGTGGAGTTGATCTATGCCATCTCGAACAAGGTTCCGTATGCGCTGGTGAAGAACCGCACCGGCGCCCTGGTGAACCCGTCGCTCGAAAGCGCGACTGCCGCCGCTGCGAGTGCCAGGTTCGAGAAGAACACCGACTTCCGCGTGTCGATCACTGATGCCCCGGGCGCAACGTCGTATCCGATCGCATCGTTCACGTGGTTGCTCGTCCGCCCCGACACCAAGGATCCGTTGAAGGCCAAGGCCTTCAAGGCCTTCCTCGAATGGATGATCACGCCGGAGGCGCAGGACATGAGCAAGACCCTGGCGTACGCGCCGCTGCCAGCCCCGGTCGTGGCACTGGTCAAGGCGAGACTGGCGACATTGAAGGGCGCAGGAAAGACGATGTAAGGGACCGCCGTGACTCACTCGTTACACGGCAGTGATCTGCCCCCTTGGATCGGCGGCTAATCTCCCCGCACGATGACCTCGGTACCAGTTCAGAATCGTCGACTGACGGCCGCCCGCGAGCTTCTCGCGGGCGCGTCGCGTCCCGATCAGATCTTCCGGTCGCTGCTGGTCGCATCGGCAGTGTCGATCCCGGTCCTCCTCCTGCTGCTGGTGATCGAGCTGGTTCACGGCTCCCGGCTGGCGATCCACCGCTTCGGCCTCCATTTCCTGGTCGACAGCGTGTGGGATCCGATCGCCGGGCAGTTCGGCGCCTTTCCGCTCATCGTCGGCACGCTACTCACTTCGGTCCTGGCGCTCATCGTCGCCGTGCCATTGTCGCTGGGGGTCGCGATCTACCTCACCGAGTTCGCGCCCAACGCCATTCGCAAGCCGATCGCGATGGTGATCGAGCTGCTCGCGGCAATTCCCAGCGTGGTCTACGGCCTGTGGGGCGTCTTCGTGCTGGTGCCGATTCTGCGCCACACGATCTTCCCCTTCCTCCGAAGCGTGCTCGGCTTCCTGCCGTTCTTCCAGGGCGTCATCTACGGGCCATCGGTACTCGCCGCCAGCGTGATCCTCGCCATCATGATCATGCCGTTCATCATGTCGGTGTCGCGCGAAGTGCTGCTGGCGGTGCCCGGCAGTCAGCGCGAGGCAGCAACGGCACTCGGTGCCACGCGCTGGGAAGCGGTGCGCACCGCCATCGTGCCCTACGCGCGCTCGGGAATCATCGGTGCCGTCATTCTCGGCCTCGGTCGCGCGCTGGGCGAAACGATGGCCGTCACTATGCTGATCGGAAACCGGCATGACATCTCGACCTCGCTCTTCGCGCCCGGCTATACGATGGCCGCCGTAATTGCCAACGAGTTTGCCGAAGCCTCGAACGCGCTTCACTTCTCGGCGATGACGTACGTCGCGCTGGTGCTGTTCCTGATCACCGTCGTGATCAACGCCTCGGCACGACTGCTGATCTGGCGGGTGTCGCGCGGTGCCGGCCCGGGAGGATCGCAGACATGAACCGCCGCTCGCTGCGGCGCTTCAAGAGCAATGCGATGGTGACCCTGATGATCGGCGCGGTCATCCTCGCCGTGCTGCCGCTGGTGCTCATCCTGGCAAGCCTCGTCATCAAGGGAGCGGGCAGCCTATCCGTCGCCTTCTTCACGAAAATGCCTGTCCCGGCCGGCGAAACCGGCGGCGGCGTGCTGCACGCCATTGTCGGCACGCTGATCATCGTCGGCATTGCCAGCCTCATCGGCGTGCCGTTGGGCATCGGCGCAGGAATGCACTCGGCCGAGTACCCCGGGAGCAAGCTCTCGTGGCTGTCGCGATTCCTGGCCGACGTGATGAACGGTACGCCCTCGATCGTCGTGGGCGTCTTCGCGTACACGCTGGTCGTAGCGCCGCAGGGCCACTACTCCGGACTCGCGGGCAGCATTGCTCTGGCAATCCTGATGATACCGATGGTGATGCGCTCGACCGAAGAACTGATCAAGCTCGTGCCCGGGTCGCTGCGCGAGGCAGCGCTCGCGCTCGGCTACTCGCGCTGGCGCACGTCGCTCGCGATCGTGCTCCGCACCGCGCTGCCGGGAATCGTGACCGGGTCGCTGCTCGCGGTGGCCCGCGTCGCCGGCGAGACGGCGCCGTTGTTGCTCACCGCTCTGGGCAATCAGTACCTCTCGTTCAATCCCAATGCACCGATGGCTGCGCTGCCGCTGGTCGTCTACAAGTACGCGACTGGGCCGTACGAAGAGTGGCACCAATTCGCGTGGGCAGCAGCGCTGGTGCTGATCCTCGTGGTGCTGGTACTGAGTATCAGCGCACGGATCGTCACGCGAAATCAGTTCGGTACGTCGCGTGGTTGACGCTTCGCCGCGGCTGCAGACGCAGGACCTCAGCGCCATGTACGGCAAGGCGAGCGCAGTGTCAAATGTCTCGCTCGATTTCGCCGCCAATGAGGTTCACGCGCTGATTGGCCCGTCGGGCTGCGGCAAGTCCACGTTCTTGCGGACCCTCAACCGGCTGCACGAGATGTCGATCGGTGGATCGATCACCGGCAAGGTGCTGCTCGACGGCAACGACATCTACGACTCGAACGTCAGCGTCATCCAGCTGCGGCGGCGAATCGGGATGGTCTTCCAGAAACCGACGCCGTTTCCGACCAAGTCGATTTACGACAACGTCGCCGCGGGACTTGTGCTCGAGGGCCGGCGTCCGCGCGCCGAGCTCGACCAGGTCGTCGAGCGCTCGCTCCGCCGCGCCGCGCTGTGGGACGAGGTGAAGGACCGGTTGCGCAGCAGCGCAATGGCGCTGTCGGGCGGGCAGCAGCAGCGCCTCTGCCTCGCCCGCACCATTGCCCCTGAGCCCGAGGTGATCCTGCTCGACGAACCGACGGCCTCGCTCGACCCGCAGGGCACCCAGCGGATCGAGGAGCTGGTGTTCGAGCTCAAGCAGGATTTCACCATCGTGATCGTCACCCACAACATGCAGCAGGCTGCCCGCGTCTCCGACACCACGTCGTTCTTCTATCTCGGCCGCATGATCGAGCGCGGACCGACCAGGCAGATCTTCACCACGCCCGCCAATGAACAGACCGAGGCGTACATCACGGGAAGGTTCGGATGAACAGCACCGTCGAAGCACCGACCAGCAACCGATCGACCGCACTGCTGCGTCCCGCCGTCGTGACGAGAGCCGGCACCACGCCGCCCGTTCAGGCGGGCGACCCGGCGATCGACGTCCGCGACTTCTCGTTCTGGTATGGCGCCACTCAGGCGCTGCAGGGTGTGACGCTCGCCGTCCCCCGCCAGGCAGTCACGGCGCTGATCGGACCGTCCGGATGCGGCAAGTCGACCTTTCTGCGCTCGATCAACCGCATGAACGACCTGATCCCGGAGACACGCACGGCTGGCGTGATGTCGGTCGAGGGCGCCAACGTCTACGGACCACGGGTCGACCTGGTCGCCCACCGGCAGCGCGTCGGCATGGTCTTCCAGCGACCGAACCCGTTTCCCAAATCGATCTACGACAATGTCGCGTACGGCCCGAAGCTGAATGCCCTCTGCGCGGCGCGCGACCTGCCGGAGCTGGTCGAGAAATGCCTGCGTCGCGCGGCGCTGTGGGACGAAGTGCGCGACCGGCTCAACGCGCCAGCGACGGGGCTATCCGGCGGGCAGCAGCAGCGGCTTTGCATCGCCCGCGCGCTTGGCAACCAGCCCTCGATCCTGCTGATGGACGAGCCGTGTTCGGCGCTCGACCCGATCGCGACCCAGAAGGTCGAGGAGCTGATCTTCGAGCTCAAGCGCGAGTACACCATCGTGATCGTGACCCACAACATGCAGCAGGCGGCGCGAGTGTCGAACTTCACCGGCTTCTTTGATCGCGGCGGCGTGCTGGTCGAGTTTGCCGAGACCAACCAGCTCTTCACCAATCCCAGGCACGACCGCACCGAAGCGTACATCACGGGGAGGTTCGGATGAGCATCGACACGCATCGTCACTTTCACGAAGAGCTGGTGCAGGTCAAGTCGCGCCTCCTGGCGATGTCGGGGGAAGCGGAAGCCGCGCTCGAAATGGCGGTGGAGGCGTTGCTGGAGCGTGCGCCGGAGAAGGCGATGTCCGTCATCAACGGGGACCGGCGGATCGACGCGATGGAGGTCCAGATCGAGGAGCAGGTGATCAACCTGCTGGCGCTGCAGCAACCGATGGCGCGCGATCTCCGGACCCTGACGTCGGCGTTGCAGATCGCCAATGACCTGGAGCGGGTCGGCGATCACGCCGTCAACATCGCCGAGTCGGCGGAGCGGCTGGGAGCAAGCCGAGCGATCGCGCCGGAGCCGGAGATCGTCGAGATGGCCCGGCTGGCGAGCGGGATGCTGACCGATGCGCTGGAGGCGTTCGTGCGAGGCGATGCCGCCGCTGCGCGCGAGATCTGCCGGCGCGACGACAACGTGGATGCGCTGCACCGTTCGGTCTTCCGGATCCTGCTTACGTTCATGATGGAAGATCCGCACATGATCAGCGCCGGCATGGAGCTCTTCCTCGTGTCACGGAACCTCGAACGGGTGGCCGATCTCGCCACCAACATCGCCGAAGACGTAGTTTTCCTGGTCGAAGGCAAATCGATCAAGCATCACGCCGAAGACGGCGGGGAGTCGGCCGCATGACCGAAACCGGAGTTCCGCGCGAACGGCTTGCCGCTATCGACGTGGGCTCCAATTCGATCCGCCTCGTGGTCGCGGAGTATGATCCCGAGACCGGGTTCGAGATCATCGATGAAGTGAAGGACTACCCCCGCCTCGGTACGCGCGTCGACGAAACCGGCGTGCTCGACCGTGCCGCAATGACCCGCGCCTTCGCCGCACTCAAGCGCATGAAGGAAGTGGCTGACCGGCGCGGCGTCACCCGCATCGCGGCCGTTGCCACCTCGGCCATGCGCGACGCCAGGAACGGACCGACCTTCAC
>JBEPVV010000020.1:0-10527 GCA_041690795.1 Gemmatimonadota bacterium
GATCGACCCCTTCGCCCACGATAATCACGTACGCCTCTTCACCGGCCTTGATCCGATGGTTGACCGGTGAAAACGAGCACCCGCTCACGAGCAAGCCGACCGCCGCCAGGCACGCCCGGCGATCGGCAGCACCACCAATCGTCACTTGCCGTCGAGCCGGGTCGCGAAGAAGTGGTCGATGTTGGTCAGCGCGCGCTGCGCCTCAGGTGTGCCCGATCCGGTGCGACCCGGCTTGAGAAAGCCGTGCCCGGTGCCCTGATAGCTGTCGGGCATGAAGCGCGCGCCGAGCGCCCGCCGTTCGACCGGAATCATGGCATTGACGCGCATGTCGTTCTCGCCGAAGACGCCGAGAACAGGCGCCTTGATCGATGCGAGCAGGGTCGTGTCCGATAGCGGTCCGTAGCAGACGACGGCGGCCTTCAACCGGGGGTTTGCGGCCGCGTACTTCCACACGGTTCCGCCACCCCAGCAGAAGCCGATCACGCCGGAATCGTCCCGCTTCGCTGCCGGCAGGTTGTTGACGTATTGGTAGGCTGCATCGAGATCAGCCACCACCCCGGCATCGCTCAACGTTGCCACCAGCTTGCGTCCGCTGTCTGGTGATGCCGGTGACGTGCCGTAGCGCGAAGAGAGCAGGTCGGGAACGATGGCGATGTATCCCTGGGCCGCGAAGTGATCGCCCATGGTTGGTTCCCAGTCGGTCATGCCGAAGATCTCGTGAATGACGATGACCGTGGGCGCCTTGTCCTTGCGCTCGGGGTAGGCGACGTACGCGCGCACGCTGTCACCCTTTGCGTTGGCGAACTTGACCCATTCGCCGTGGGTGGTGACACGATCTCGTTTCAGTGCCGGATGCCGCTGGCCGAATGCAACGCCGCCAGCGATGGCAGCAACGAACGCGAGGCCGCTGATGAGCGGAACGAGGGCGGTGCCTTTGACGGAACGCATGCCAGGACTCCATGGAGAGTGGGCGGGCGTTCAATGTACGACGGTGCGGCGCGCGGGGTGAAGGGAAGGGAATCAGTCCCGGTAGCGATTCCGCCCGGCGCGCTTGGCCTTGTAGAGATTCTGGTCGGCCAGTCGCATCAGGGCATCATCGTCGGCAGCGCGATCGTCAGGAAAGGTCGCCAGTCCGGCACTGACGGTGGCGTTCACCGGCACCGCAGCGTCGCCAAAGTTGTGCTGTTGCACCCGGCGCAGGATCCGGTCGGTGAAGAGCCGCGCTCCCGTTCCACCGGTTTCGGGCAGCAGGACCACGAATTCCTCGCCGCCGTAGCGCGCCAGGAAGTCCATCGTGCGCAGTTCCCGCCGCAGCAGGAAGGCGAGCTGCTTCAGCACGCGATCGCCGACCTGGTGGCCGTAGGTATCGTTGACCCGCTTGAAGTCGTCGACATCGAGCAGCACGACGGTGACGACTTGATCGTAGCGCCGGGCGCGGTCGAGTTCTTCGCGCAGGCGCCGGTCGAGCACCCGGCGATTGGCGCAGCCCGTCAGCGGGTCGGTGTCGGCCAGTTCCCGCAGTTGGCCGCTGTCGCCCGATCCGTGCTCGAGGTCGTATGATTTCTCGAGTGCGGTGACCGCCGCTTCGATCACCTGTTCAGCAAATCCGAGGTCGAGGCGATTGAGCGGGGGGTCGTCCGCCGTGGTGCGGAGGAAGAACACGCCGGCGCGCCGCCCGGAGAGCGTGAACGGCAACGCGATCACCGACTTGGTCCGCCTGCCGCCAGTCTGCCCGCTCCCCCACGTCATCAGCACGTCCTGATAGAGGGGGTCGGCATCGACGTCACTCACCATCACCGTCTCGCCGGTGGTGAGGGCACGCGTGATCTCGGGATACTTGTTGAGGTCGACGCGGAGGTCACGGAGGTTGGGATTCTCGTATGCCGCGACGACGGTGCCTTCCTGCGTGCCGGGGCCGGCGAGCACCACCGAGCAGCGCGCGATGCGCAGCCCCGAGGCCACGCGGCGCACCAGGATCTGGTAGATCTCCTCGGAGTTCAATGACGCGGTGATTTCCTTGAGGATCGCCACCAGTTCGTTGCGAGAGCGCGCTTCCGCGCGCGCGCGATTGAGCTCGCGCCCGACGCGAAGATGCGCCTTGATCCGGGCGAGCAGCTCGCGCACCTGGTACGGACGCTGGATCGCATCGGACGCGCCGAGATTGAACGCTTCGAGCTGCGCCATGTTGAAATTCGGATCGGTGATCACGAAGATCGGCACGTCCTTGTGGCGCATGTCATCGCGCACGCGGCCGAGGCGATCGATGGTGCCGGCGTCGGAATTTGCAAGATCGACGACCAGCAGGTCGTACACTTCCTGGTCCAGGCGTTCGAGCAATTGCGGTCCGCCGAGTGCGGTCACGACATCGTAGCCGTTCTCCTTGAGTACCCACGACAGGGTACGGGCGAGCGCAGTGTCTTCGGTCGCAAGCAGCAAGCGGGGATTGCTCATCCGGCGATCAACTCCTGATAACGGGCCGGGTCAACGTTGCCCCCGGTGCACACCACCACCGTCGGCCCCGTCACGGAAAACTGTCCCGACAGGATCGCTGCGGTGGTCACTGACCCGGACGGCTCGACCCGGAGTCCGTTCGCGTCGAGCCATTGCAAGGCGGCGCGGATCTGGTCGTCGGTCACTCCGACGACCCGTCGGACGGTGTCACGGATGAGCGGCCAGGTCAGCTGGCCGACCGACATAGTCAGCAAACCATCGGCCAGACTCGTTCCGCCCTCAAGAATGGTGCGCCGATCGGCGGCGATCGCGGCAGAAAGCTTGGGGATGCCGGCGGGTTCGACGGCAACTACTTCTACTGCGGCGTCAGTTGCCCGGACAGCCGAACAGATCCCGGCAAGAAGGCCGCCGCCCCCCACCGGAACCAGTATCGTGGCGACGGCAGGCCACTGACGGAGAATCTCGAGTCCGCAGGTTGCCTGGCCGGCGATGACATCGGCGTGGTCGTACGGGGGGATCAGCGAGAGCCCGTCGCGCTGGGCCAGCTCGTCCGCCATCAGGTTCTGTTCGGGGCCGCGGATCTTGCCCGCCAGCACCACCTCGGCGCCGAGGGACCGCACGCCATCGACCTTGACCGCCGCGGCGGATTCCGGCATCACGACGACCGCGCGAATACCCATGCGTTTCGCCGCGTAGGCGATACCGAGGCCGTGGTTGCCGCTCGACGATGTGACAACCCCTGCCGCCCGGGCTTCGGGGGGCAGGCGTCGTACGGCGGTCCAGGCGCCACGGATCTTGAAGGCTCCGATCGGCTGCAGGTGCTCGGCCTTGAGTCGCACTTCGCCGGCGAGTCCCTGGAAGGGCAGCCGGATCAGCGGCGTCACGCCGCTCACGTCGGCCAGCCCTGCCTGCGCATCGCGCAGGTTGTCGAGCGTGATCTCGATCGCGGTCACGTTTCCGCTGCCGGCGTCTCCGCTTCGGTCTCGTCCTCCACGCCGGCGTCATCTTCCTTCTGCACCCGGGCCACATCGACGATATGATCGCCGGCGTCGAGATTCATCAGCTTGACGCCCTGCGTGTTGCGTCCGCTGATGCGGATTCCCTCGACCGGGCAGCGGATGATGACACCACCCTTGGTGATCATCATCAGCTCGTCTTCGGGGAGAACGTCCTTGAGCGCGATCAGCTTTCCCGTTTTCTCGGTCTGCTGCATCGTGATGATGCCCTTGCCGCCGCGGCGCTGCACCCGATAGTCGCCAAGCGCGCTGCGCTTGCCGATGCCGCGTTCGCTCACCACCAGCAGCTCGGCGCGCTCCTTCACCACGACCATGCCGATCACCTGGTCACCGTCATCGAGTTCGATGCCCTTCACGCCCCCGGTGGCGCGACCCATCTCGCGTGCGTCGGTTTCGTGGAAGCGGATGCTCATGCCGAAGGACGTGGCCAGCACGATATCGTCATTGCCGCGCGTCTTCTGCACGTCGATCAGTTCGTCATCGGCGTCGATATTGATGGCGTTGATGCCCACCGTCCGCACGTTGCCGTAGGCCGACATCACCGTCTTCTTCACGGTGCCGTTGCGAGTCACGAACATCAGCCATTCGTCGTCGCCGAACTTGCGCACCGGCACCAGCGCCGACACCCGCTCGCCTTCGCGGATGTTGATGCAGTTGACGACCGGCTTGCCCCGTGCGGCGCGGCCGCCCTGCGGAATCTCGTGCACCTTGAGCCAGTACACGGTGCCGCGGTCGGAGAAGAACATCAGGTAGTCGTGGGTCGACGCGATGAAGAGGTGCTCGACCCAGTCGAGTTCCTTGGTCTCCATTCCGGTCAGCCCGCGACCGCCGCGACGCTGGCGCCGGTAGGTGGTGACGGGGATCCGCTTGATATAGCCGGTGTGCGAAATGGTAATGACCATGTCTTCTTCGGCGATCAGGTCCTCGACCGAGAACTCGCCCTGGTCCTTGAGGATTTCGGTACGGCGCGGGTCGCCGAAGGTGGTGGCGATCTCCTCGATCTCGCCGACAAGGATCTTCATCCGCTTCGGGCGTGAGTCGAGGATGCTCTGCAGCTCGGCGATGGTCGCGCGCACTTCGGTCAGCTCGGCCTCGAGCTTGTCGATCTCGAGTCCGGTGAGCTTGGCGAGCCGCATGTTGAGGATCGCGTCGGCCTGGAGCTCGGAGAAGCCGAAGCGCGCGCGCAGGGCGGCGTCGGCGGTCGGCGTGTCGGCCGACGCGCGGATGATCCGGATCACCTCGTCGATGTTGTCGACGGCAATCTTGAGGCCTTCGAGAATGTGCTCCCGCTTCTTCGCCTCACCGATATCGAACTCGGTGCGCCGGACGATGATCGTGTGCCGGTGCTCGATGAAGTGCTGCAGGATCTCCTTGAGCGGCATCACCTTGGGCGCGCCGTTGACGAGCGCCAGGTTGATGACGCCGAAGGTGCTCTGCATCGCCGTGTGCTTGTAGAGCTGGTTGAGCACGACCTGCGGCATCGCGTCGCGCTTGAGTTCGACCACCAGCCGCATCCCCTCGCGATCCGACTCGTCGCGCACGCCGCTGATTCCCTCGACCCGTTTCTCCATGGCCAGTTCGGCGATGTTGGTGTGCAGCGTAGCCTTGTTCACCTGGTACGGAATCTCGGTGATGATCAGCGCACTCTTGCCGGTGCGCTCGTTTTCCTCGATCCGCACGCGGGCGCGCATAATGACACGGCCCCGGCCGGTCTCGTACGCTTCGCGGATTCCCGCTTCGCCGTAGATGTAGGCGCCGGTGGGGAAGTCGGGTCCCTTGATGTGCTGCAGCAGGTCGTCGGTGGTCGCATCGGGATTGCGCACCAGCTCGGCAATCGCCTTGGTGACTTCGCGCAGGTTGTGCGGTGGGATGTTGGTCGCCATGCCCACGGCGATGCCGCTCGACCCGTTGACCAGCAGGTTGGGAAGCTTCGACGGCAGCACCGAGGGCTCTTCGCGCTGGTCATCGAAGTTGGGGACGAAGGCGACGGTGTTCTTGTCGATGTCGCTCAGCATCTCCAGCGCGATGCGCGTCAGGCGGGCTTCGGTGTACCGGTACGCCGCTGCCGGATCGCCGTCAACCGAGCCGAAGTTGCCCTGGCCGTCGACCAGCGGATAGCGCAGCGAGAATTCCTGCACCATGCGCACGAGCGCGTCGTAGACCGAGCTGTCGCCATGCGGGTGATACTTGCCGAGCACGTCGCCGACGACCGTCGCCGATTTCTTGAAGGCGCGATTGGGGAGCAGCCCGAGCTCGTTCATCGCGTACAGGATCCGCCGGTGCACCGGTTTGAGACCGTCGCGCACGTCGGGCAGGGCGCGGGAGACGATCACGCTCATCGAGTAGTTGATGAACGATTGCTGCATCTCGTCTTCGATCAGGCGCGGAACGATCCGCTCGCGTGCGTTGGGCGCGGTCATCGGGGTCCGGTATTGCGGGGAGACTGAAGCGTTCCCGACGGGAACGGAATCGCGGAAATATACCGGAAAGCAGCCAGAATTACAAGGATGACAGCGTTATATAACTGATTAGGGGGCAACGAGTTACGGCGGTCGTCCGGGATCGGTCATCACGGCGATCCCGGCGGCGCGAAAACTAGGGTGATTCCGGCAGCTGGTGCGTGCCGGTGGCGGGTCGCGCGCCATGGAATCGAGGCGGCGTCTGCGACCCATCCGGGCGATTACGTCAGGTGAATCACCGAGGTGCTCCAGCCCGCGGCGTCGGCATCGCTCTTGTGCATGCTGTTGACGTTCACCACGATTTCGTTGCCGACTCGCGTCACGCTGAAGCGGTCCATCGCCCGGGTCGCTCGTCCAGAAATGAAGGTGCCGTCGGGTTGGTATTTCGAGTGGTGTTTCGGACATTCGAACTGGGTGTCGCTTTCGTGCCAGCGTAAGGCCGTGTTCTGGTGAGGGCACGAGAGGTTGAACGCGAAGACCGATTCCTTCCACCGCACCAGGATCACCTGATTGTCGCGATCGATCTGCACTCCATCCTGTGCTGGAATCGGATAGGTCGGATTGCCCGCGTGACGCCGGCGCGACCGCACCAACGCGGGCAACAGCGCGCTCGCGTCGGCGGGCGACGCGTCAAGCGAGATCAGCGCACCGATCGAGGCACCGATGGCAAACCGAAGGAAGTGGCGGCGGTCAGGCGCCCACCCACAGGCGCTGCAGGTAACGTCCGGATCCGCGGGGGTGGACATGGTCAGTGCTCCAGCGAGCGAGAGGGTGCAGCAGCGGCTGCGCGACGTCGATCAAGCATTGACGAGTGCTGCGCCGGCGACCGTGGTCGAGATCCAGAGGAGAATGCTCAGCCACGACGCGGTGCGGAGCCGGTTGGTGAGCGCCGGCCCCGAGCTGTCCGCCGTTCGGAGCGACTGACCCAGCTGGTTTTCAGCGCGAATCAGAAACAGGCCGTTAACGCAGAGCAGCAGGACACACGCCAGCTTGATGAGAAACAGGGGCGACTTGGCGAAGGTTTCGACATCGGCTGCAGCGAGCGCGACCCCGCTCACGAACAGCACCGCCAGGCCGACTAGCACCGGACGGTGTGTCTGCTGCATCTCGGCGAACGCCTCACCGTCGAGGCGCCTGCCGTGCCGGAGCCGCCGCAGCGTGTGCCGGTCTGCCGCGATCGCGATCCCGCCACCCACGAGCGTCGCGACGATGTGCACCGCGGTGACGCCCGTTTCGAGCGGCTTCGAATTCGAGTAGAGTTTCTGCCACGGCGCGCACCACTGCGCTACCGTCGCCACCACGCCAGCGAGCATCAATCCTTCCAGAGCCACATCATGACAGATGCGGCGGTGGCGAGTCCCATCGAACCGATCGCCAACGCGCGGTGATTGTCGGCCGCGGTGGGGTCACGCGTCGCAGAGCGCGCCGCTGCCGCCGTCGCGACGAAGCCGCCGTCAGCCACCAGCATCGCGATCGTGTGCACCCAGCGTCGGGTCCGTCCGGCAGGTTCGTGGCGCGATTCGACCAGCGCCCAGACGCCCGTCAAGGTGTTGACCGTGAAGAGGGCGCCCAGCCCCGCGGCGAGCGCGGAGTGCGGGCCCTTGAGACTGGAGCGACCGTCAGGATTGGTGCGCTCGTCCTTCAGCAGCCTTTCCCCCACGAAATATTCGCCCACGAACAGCGGGATTTCGAAGTAGCTGCCAATGCGATGAATCGTCATGAAGGTGCCGTAGGTGTTGCTGTATTCGATTGCCTTGCGGCGGCCCGTGTCCTGGGGCGTGGTTTGCGGGTACGGGGCGAGTCCGGAACGTCCCTGCCCGATGCACGGACCGATGCACGATCGGGACGTGTCGGTCGCCTGCGCGCCAGCGCGCGACGCCAGTACGGCGAATGCCAGGGCGAGCAGCCCTGCCGTCCAGTGTTGCCCACGCTCGCCGCGCGCCATGATCGATCTCCAGTCCGGGTTCACTCGGGGGCGTCGGCGCCGCCAAGCGTTACCTGGCGCAGCGCCTCACGACGACGTCGGTGCTACGCTGACCTGCGCCGCAGGTGATCCGCTGGCGGCGCGCTTGCGGGCAAAGTGCTGGCTGACTCCGTCAAACCAGACATATACGACCGGGGTGACGAAGAGGGTGATCAGTTGCGACACGGCCAGGCCGCCCACGACGGCCACGCCCAGCGGCCGACGGGACTCGGCACCAGCGCCGGCGCCCAGCGCGATGGGCAGCGTCCCCATGAGCGCGGCCATGGTCGTCATCATGATCGGGCGGAAGCGGACGAGGCAAGCTTCGTGAATGGCGTCGCGGGCGGACTTGCCCGTTTTTTCCGCCTCGACGGCGAAGTCTATCATCATGATCGCGTTCTTCTTGACCAACCCGATCAGCATGATGATGCCGACAAAGGCATAGACGCTGAGTTCCATGTGAAAGATCATCAGTGCCAGGAGCGCGCCGAATCCGGCGAACGGCAGCCCCGAGAAGATCGTCAGCGGATGGATGAAGCTTTCGTAGAGAATTCCCAGCACGATGTAGATCACGGCGATGGCGAGCACCAGCAGCACCATCAGTCCCTGCTGCGCATCCTGGAAGGCCTGCGCGGTACCGGCGAAGGCCGCCGAGATGGTCGGCGGCAGCGCGGTGTTGGCGATGTTGTTGACGGCGGCGACCGCCTCGCCGATCGAGACGCCGGGCGCCACGTTGAATGAGATGGTGACGGCGGGCAGCTGGCCCGAATGGTTGATCGTCAGCGGCCCCACCGATTCGACCACGTGCGCCAGCGCCGTCAGCGGGACCAGCTGACCATCGGTGCCGCGGATCGAGAGCAGCGACATCGCGCCGAGGTCGCGCTGGTACTGCGGCAGCAGCTCCATCATCACCTGATACTGATTGTTGTCGGTGTAGATGGTGGAGACCTGCCGCGCACCGTACGCGTTGTAGAGCGCGTTCTGCACCTGCGACATGGTGATTCCTACCGCCGAAGCGCGGTCGCGATCGATGGTCACCGAGATCTGCGGGTTCTTGATCTGCAGATCACTGGTGACGTCACGAAGTTGCGGCAGATCGCCGAGGCGCGTCTGCATCGCCAGCGCCGTGCGATACAGCTGGTCGATGTCGGCGCCCTGCAGCGTGTACTGGTAGAGGCTCTTCGATGAGCGGCCGCCGATGTTGATCGGCGGCGGATTCTGCACGAAGGCGCGCAGCCCCGGCACCTGCGCCAGCTTCCGGGTCAGCTCGCGCGCGATCTCGTCGGCCGAGAGTTTTCGGTGCGAGCGCTCCGTCAGGTGAAGGATGAAGCGCCCCTGATTGGTGGTCGAGCCGCCGCCGCCCGCGCCCATCGACGACATGAAGCCTTCGATGCTCGAGTCCCCGGCCACGACCTTCATCGCCATCAGCTGGTGGCGGTACATCCCGTCGTACGACGTGCCTTCCGCCGTCTCGGTCGTGACGCGCAGCTGACCCTGGTCTTCCGACGGGATGAACCCTTTCGGCACGGCGCGCGCCAGCAGGAAGGTCCCGACCAGCACGGCGGCGGAAAAGGCGAAGGTCAGGCGTGTGTGCGCCATCACCCATTGCAGGGTGCGGTCGTAGCGATGCAGCGTGCGATCGTAGATCCGCTCCGTCACGCCGAAGAGGCGGGCGAATACACCGGTTCCCTCCTCGACGTGGCCGGCGCGCAGGAAGCGACTGCACAGCATCGGTGTGAGTGTGAGGGAGACGAACGCCGACATCAGGATCGCCACGCCGATCGTCACCGCGAATTCGTGAAAGAGGCGCCCGATCAGGCCGCCGAGAAAGAGCACGGGAATGAAGACCGCCACCAGCGACATCGTCATCGACAGGATCGTGAAGCCGATCTCGGCCGAGCCGTTGATCGACGCGGTGCGCGGATCCTCGCCCATCTCGGTGTGACGGACGATGTTCTCCAGCATGACGATCGCGTCATCGACCACGAAGCCGACCGACAGCGTCAGTGCCATCAGCGAGAGATTGTCGAGCGAATAACCGAGCATGTACATCACGGCGAAGGTGCCGAGCAGCGACAGCGGCAGTGCGAGGCTGGGAATGATCGTCGCCGAGACGTTGCGCAGGAAGACGAAGATCACCAGCACGACGAGGAACAGCGTCAGGTAGAGCGTGAACTTCACGTCGTTGACGGAGTCGTCGATCGACTGCGAACGGTCGTAGATGGTGCTGACCTTGACCGACGCCGGCAGCTGACTCTGCAGGCGCGCCATCTCGTCGCGCACCGCGCGGGTGACTTCGACCGTGTTCGTTCCTGGCTGGCGCTGCACGGCGAGTACGATGCCACGGGTGCTGTTGTACCACGCGGCAGCCTTGGTGTCCTGCACGCTGTCGACGACGTTGCCCAGATCCTCAAGACGCACTGGTGTGCCGTTGCGCCAGGTGATCACCAGCGGCTTGAACGCCGCGGCGTTCTGCAGCTGACCGTTGGCTTCGACCGAATAGGCGCGATCGGTGCCCCAGAGGATGCCGGTCGGCAAGTTGACGTTGCCGTTGTTGATGGCATCGAGCACTTCGTCGATGCCGATCTTGCGCGCCGCCAGCGCCTGGGGATCGAGCTGGATCCTGTCTCTTATACAC
>JBEPVV010000021.1:0-10508 GCA_041690795.1 Gemmatimonadota bacterium
CGCCGGCACATTGCCGTCCACCGTGGCAACGACCCCGACGCCGCCACCGGTTACGGTCGCCCCGCCTGTCGCTGCACCGACGCCGGCATCACCCGGAAAGACGGTTGCCCAAACGCCGGCCGTCCCAACGGCGGTGGGCAAGTCCGGGGCCAGCAAGTCTGCGGGAGCTGCACCGGGTCGAGCCGCCGGCGCGAATCCGGCGTCGCCGCCCACGACCGGCCCCGCCACTCCGGGTTGTGCGAAGCTCGCCAGCGCCGAGAACTGGGGCCTGGCAGCTGCCGCGTGCACCAAGGAAGCGCAGGCGAACAATGCTGCGGCCCAGCGCATTCTCGGCACGATGTACGACAAGGGCACCGGCGTTGAGCAGAATCCGACTGAAGCGGTTGCGTGGTACCGCAAGGCCGCTCCCACCGACATGGATGCAAAGCTCTTGCTGTCGAAGATGGTCGAGAATGGACGGGGAACGGCTCGCAACGAAGCCGAGTCGGAGTCACTGCTGCGAGAGGCGGCAGCGGGCGGGATGATGCGCGCGCAGCAGGTATTGGCGTCGCGCCTCGAAAACGGCGCCGGCGTCAAGAAGGACGAAGCCGAGGCGGCCGTGTGGTATCGGCGCGCCGCCGATCATGGCGATGTGATCTCGCAACAGAAGCTGGGTGAGTTTCTCGCGAAGGGCCATGGCCTCGCCAAGAACGAAACCGAGGCGCTCGAGTGGTATCGCAAGGCTGGTGACCAAGGTTCCGGTGACGCCGCGTGGCAGGCGGCACAGATGTACTTCAAGGGCAAGGGCACTGCCAAGGACGAAACGGCCGGCATGGAGTGGTTGCGCAAAGCGGCGGCCGTCAATCAACCGGACGCAGTGAAGGAGTTGAAGAAGCGGACAGGAAACGGATAACAGCAGAGAGCAGAGACCAAAGCGCAGCGAAAAGAAATGAGAAGCGAGAAAAGAGAGACGGCGAAGCACTGCGCTTCCCCGGTCTCTCTTTCTGTCAGTCGGGACGGCGGGATTTGAACCCGCGACCCCTGCAACCCCATTGCAGTGCGCTACCGGACTGCGCTACGTCCCGATTCTTCCAACTGGCGCCGCAATGATAGTCGAAGTCTCAGACACGACCAAGGGGCCTTGAGTGAAGGACGCATTGCCGTTGAAAGCGCTGATCGACGTCGGACCACCCGACGGCCCCCTGCTCGTGCTGCTGCACGGCCGAGGCAGCGACGAACGCGACCTGCTGCCCATCGGACCATTGCTGCATCCCGATGCGACGACGGTGTCGGTCCGGGCCCCGTTCGATGCGGCGCCGTGGGGTTACGGACCGGGTTTCGCATGGTACCAGTTTCTTGGTGGGGTAGTTCCCGAGTCCACATCCTTTACGCAGGGGCAGGACGCACTGGCGCAGACGATCGCGGGACTCCCGGCGTATCTCGGCCGGCCCGAGACGCGGATGGTCCTGGGGGGATTCTCGCAAGGCGGCACGTCGGCGCTCGCTTTGATGATGCGGAATCCCGGCGCGGTCAATGGCGTGATGGTTTTCTCGGGCTTTCTGGCCGATCATCCCTCCGTCGAAGTCACGCCGGCTCGAGTGCGCACGACGCCGATCTTCTGGGGACACGGCACATCAGACGGCGCCGTTCCCTTTGCCGACGCCGAGCGCGGGTGGGGTCAGCTTCGTGCCGCGGGCGCCGCACTCGAGACGCACGCGTACCCGGGCATGGGGCACAGCATCAGCGAGGTCGAGTTGCGCGACGCTGCTCGTTGGCTCGCGCCACTGGTCGAGCGTAGAAATGACAACGGCGCTCCCTGAAGGGGCGCCGCGGCCTCGTGCAATCGTCGGATGATATGGAGTGCTGGACTCAGCGCCCGGGCAGCGGTCAAGAGCCACTGGTCAGATTTGAACTGACGACCGCTCGATTACGAATCGAGTGCTCTACCCCTGAGCTACAGTGGCAACCTCTGTGCGATGCCCTGGCGCGGACTCGAACCGCGATGCCTTACGGCACTACCCCCTCAAGATAGCGTGTCTACCAATTTCACCACCAGGGCGTGGCGGGCGCAGTATAGTGCGCCCGTCACGCGCGGTCAACGATCGCGGTAGTACCGGCGACCGGACTGGAAGGTCAGTGATACACCCAGGTTGAGCACGTGCTCGGTGATGGTCGGCTGGCCCCGTTCGGCAAAGCTTCCCTGATAGAAATCCGCCGTCGGCGAAATCGAGACGCTGCGCGACAGCGGAATGTCATATCCGGCGCCGACGCTCCAACCAAAACCGTTCTCGCTGGGGCCATCCGCGCCATAGCCGAACGACTCGCCACTGCGCGCCAGGCCGACGCCGCCCTTGACGTAGAACCCGGCGCGCGGCGACGGGTAGAGCTGTACGTCGACGAGTGCGGCAGTGAACGTTTCCGTCGCGTCGCTCTGCGCCTGGGTGTCGTAGACTCGATTCCACCAGCCGAACAGCTCGCCACCAACTCGCACCGATGAACTCGGCGTCCCACCAATGCGCAGCACCGCGGCCGGCGATGACAGCCAGTCGGTGTAGCCGAGGGCGTCGTTGGAGTACTTGTACTGTTCCATCCCGTTGCCGATGCCTCCGGTGACGTAGAGTCCGCCACGGAGCCCGCTGGGTGACACTTCCACCAGCCCGCGATCGCGCCGCTGGGCGTGGAGATCAGACGTCTGCCCGGCGATCAATCCGAGCAGGGCAACGCAGGCAGCGACAGAGCGACGCATGACAGTCTCCTTCGTAGGGCAGCAATCGCGTAGACGGCCCAGATGGCGCGTTCTCGGCAAGATTGCTGTGTTCGTTGGCATCCTGATGACGCGTGAGTGCGTCTTGCCGCCACCAAGGCAGGGGACGTGCCACCGCACTATGTTGTGACAGTTCAACGTGTTACCCATGTACCAGCCGATATCGCGGCGGCTGTTGTGTCCAGCGAGAGGGTCACCGGTGTCCTCAATCAGGCGAACATTGCTGCTCTCGCTCATCGTGACCGTTGTCGCGACCACGATCGCGCTGGGCCGGTGGCAGCTGCGGCGACTGCATGACCGGCGCGCCAGCAATGCAGTCCAGCGCGCGGCGATGGCACTGCCGCCCATGCGCCTGCCTGACGAACTCGCGCAAGGTGCACCGATCGACTCCGGGCGACGGGTGGTCGCGCACGGTCACTTCGATGCTGCGTCGCAGGTGATCCTGCGTGGACGCGTGCAGAATGATGCCCCTGCGGTGCAGGTCGTCACGCCGTTCGTGCTCGACGGCAGCGCTGATGTTCTCTGGGTATTGCGCGGCTATGTCCCGTCAGCAGATGCCGTCACGCCGCCGGACAGCATTCCACTTCCCGCGACCGGCGAGCTCTCGATCGACGGAATCGCCTACGCCATTCCGGTGACGCCCGACAGCGGGCGGCCGTTTGTCCACAACGGCACGACGTCATGGCAACGCCTCGATCGCGGACAACTGACCCGCTTGCGTGCGGGATCCTTGCCGGTCTATCTGCTGCTGGCCGGTGGGCCATCAGGCGCCGGACGACTTGCGGCGGTTGCGCCACCGGAGATCAACGACGGGCCGCATCTCAGCTATGCGATTCAATGGTTCGGCATCGGACTCGCCGTTTTTCTTTTTGGTGTCATCGTGCTCTGGCGAGACGGTCGCGGGTCCGCTCGACTTCGCGAAGCACCCTGAGAATGTTTCCCCGAGCCAGCTTGGTGAGCTCCACATCGTTCCAGCCCCTCCGGATCAGTTCGGCGAATACCAGCGGATAGCCGGTGACATCGCTCATGCCCTCCGGAAGTTCCGAAGTACCGTCGTAATCGCCGCCGAGACCGACATGGTCGATGCCGGCAATCTTCCGGACGTGCTCGATATGGTCGGCGACGTCCTTGACCGTCGCGTTGGGCAGCGGATGCCGACGGAGGAAGGCAGCACGAGCGGCAGAATCGGGCCGCTCACCCAGGGAGTCGCGGATCATCTGGCGCAGCTCCGCTGACGGCGAGATGTCCCGCAGGAATCCACTCACGAAGGTGACCATCACCACGCCGCCGTTGCGCGGCAACCGCGCCAGGATGGAATCGGGCACGTCACGCGGCGTGTCCATCAGGGCACGCGCCGATGAGTGCGAGAACATCACCGGCGCAGCCGTGACGTCGAGTGCGCTGCTCATCGTCGATGGTGCGACGTGGCTGAGGTCAACGATCATTCCCAGGCGGTTCATCTCCCGGACCACGCTGCGGCCGAACTCGGTGAGGCCGTGTCGCGAAGGCGTCTTGTCATCGAGTGCGGCATCGGCCCAGTCGAGCGTGACGTTGTGCGTGAGCGTCATGTACCGGACCCCGAGCGCGTAGTACATGCGCAGCAGCGCGAGCGAGTTCTCGATCGCGTGGCCGCCTTCCATCCCGATCAGCGAGGCCACTTTTCCGGCCCGGCGGGCGCGCGCGATATCGGCGGCACTCAGCGCCAGCCGCAGCTGGTCGGGATAGCTCGCAATCAGGCGGCGGGCGATGTCGATCTCTTCGAGTTGCATCTTGGCGTAGCCGTATTGCTTCGCCGAGTCTTCGCCCGGGATGTAGACCGACCAGAACTGCCCGCCGACTCCACCCGCTCGCAACCGCGCGAAGTCGGTCTGGCCAGGCGCGCGTGTACGGAGCGGATACTTCGCGACATCCATCCTGCTCACGGGATTGACGCGAATCTCCCAGGGCAGGTCGTTGTGGCCGTCAATGATCGGCCGGCTGGCAAGAAAATGCCGGGCGTGCGCGAGCGCCGCGTCGTCCTGCGCTGGCAGGGCAACGGGGAGGAGCAGGAGGAGTGCGACGGCGGCGCGCATGACTTTATCTCCGGTAACGGATGATTTCCTTGATGGGACTGCCTTCGACGGCTTCAGTGGGCCGCACGCCGAGCCATGCGGCGAGGGTGGGCGCAATATCGATCGTTCGGATCACGCGCGCGTTCCGGCCGGCCGGAAGGCCCGGCATCCAGAACACGATCGGCACCTGGACGTCGGCCGCATTGGTGGTTCCGTGGCCCGTGCTGTTAGCCGCGTAGCCCACCAGGACATGTTCGCGCACGGAGGTCGCCACCAGCCACGAAACACTCGCGGGAATCGCCCGTCGCCAGCGCATCGCGTCAAGGTTGTTGCGGCGCGCGCCAGCGAGCGAGCGCGGCGTATAGACGGTTGTCACTCCCGGAAGTGCCCGAAGCTGCGTCGCGACCGCATTGGCCAGCGAATCGACATCGACTCCACGAGCCTGAAGCGCGCGGAAATCACCATACAGCAGTCCATCAACCTGCGCGGCGCCGAGGTCGAGATGCCAGCGCTCGCGAGCCCAGCGATTGAGCGCGCGAACCTGTGGCGCCAGGGTGATTCGCGAGCCGTTGGTTGCCTCCGGGAAGTCCTGCCCGCCATGATCCGCTGTCACCACCATCAGCGTCTGATCCGGTGGAACGAGCTTCGCCAGCGAGTCCAGGAAGGCGCCGAGCCAGCGATCGAGATTGAGCACGTGATCGTGAATTTCGCGCGAGCCTGTTCCCCACTTGTGTCCGATGTAGTCGGTCGCGGAGAGCGAAATGGAGAGCAGGTCAGGGCGACCGCGTTGACCGAGCCCGAGTGCGCGGAATCCGTGCAGCGCCACGTCGAGCGTCAGCGAGTCGGTGATCGAGAAATCCTCGATCGCGCGCGTCGCCTGAGTCCAGTCGGTCGGCAGGATGTGAGGAAATGTCCGATCGTTGCCCCCGTTCTCGAAGACGCGATCATCGGGCTCGGCATACGTCGCCGCCGGATGCGACAACGTCCACGACGTTCCCTTGAGTTTGCCGACAGGGTCTTTCGCATTCCACACGACCAGCCACGTTGGCAGCGAATCAGCGTAGTACTTGCTCGTGGTGTAGTGACCGCCGGCATACCAGTACACCGGCACCCGCGCGCGCCCGATCGGCAGGATGGCGCTGCGATCCTTGAGCGAGACGGACAGCTCCCGAACGCCGGAATCGGCGGCGAGCATCCAGTCGTACAGCGTGGAGCCAATGAATCGGCGCGGCGACGCGCCGTTGCCCGTCGTTCCGATCAGCGGGCTCAGCGGATCGCCGACGCCGACCCCGTCGGACAGGATGCCGGTTGAGGCAGGCGACCGGCCACTGAGCAGCGTCGAATGGCCGGGAGCCGTTTCGGTCAGGGCACGATCCTGTTCGCCACGCGGATAGAAGACACCATGCTCGAGCAACCGGGCGAGGCCGCCGTTCAGCTGGGGAGTCCAGCGATCGAAGTAGTCGGGCCTGAATTGGTCGAGAACGAGCAGCACGACCAGCCGGACGGGCGCGGCGTCCCGGCGCGTGGGAGCGGCTGGGCGTGTCGCCTGCCCTGCCAGCGGCACGGGTGCAGCACGTAGAAAGAGCGCGATGGCAGTTGCCATCACCACGGCTCGGCGCATTCCCAACCTCGAGCATCCGGGGGGTCTCGCGACTTCGACTGATCGAATCTAGGGGCAGCATGGAAACCGGGGTATCGCGCGGGCGCCGATCAGTTCGGCTGCGGCATCCATTGCACATCGGGGTTGTCGCGCTGCAGGATACCCATCGGCAAGACGACGTAGCGGCTCGGAGTTCCCCGGTTGATCGCCACGCGACCGGTGTAGAACTTGTTGTCAAGCACTCCATCGTCGCAGACGAACAGGGCGATGCGATGCCCTCGCACCGTCATCAGCGCTACACCTTCGGGCTTCAGCGGATCCAGCACCGACGCGCGCAGATGCACTGGCGCGGCGCTGCCGGGCCCGGTCCACATCCACAGCGCCGAATGCCCGAACGCGCTCATCCCCGATGAGCCGGCAACGACAAGGAACGCCCCGAGGTCGGGGGCCCACGTCATGTCGCGAATGCCCTGGCCGTCGAGTGGTAGAAAGTACGGGCCCGACAGTCTCGGCGGAGCCCCGAGATCGAAGACCTCATCCGGATTCTCGAAGCCGACGACGATGGCGCGGTCGTTCCGCAGCGGGCCGCGCAGACCAATCAACAATCGATTGCGCTCAGGATCCCACGCAATCGCCTCGATATTGAGTCCCGGCGACGGGCCGCGCGTCTTCGTCATCCGCGATTCTGCCGCTGCCAGACCGGTGTCGAGTGCCGCGATGGCTCGCGCGAGTGCGGCGCTGGCGGCGGCGTGAACGATGCGGTTGCCTTCAAGATCGAAGCGTACCACAAGTTGACGATCGGCCAGCGAGATCCCGCTGCGGGGCAGCGCGTGCGAGGTCGTTGCGTAGAGGTGACCGGCCGGAGAAATAGTGATCCCCTCAAGGTCATTGAGCCAAGTGACCCCGGACGCGGCGAACGCGGCGGCAACTTCCAGCGGGGTGAACTCCTTGGCGGGTTGTCGACCGAAGAGGTCGACGAGAACGAGCGGATGCAGGCGTTCGTCTTCGGCGATCACGACGCGACCATCGGGAAGTGCGGCGACGCCTGACGCACCGAAGGAATACATGCCGAACCGTCGGACCGAGACGCTGTCCACGCCAAGAGGCAACGTCGTCTCTGCGAGGGAGCGCCTTGACGAGCAGCCGGCGAGCAGTGACCCGACGACGCAAATCGCCAGGGCATGCCGGCCGACACAGCGTTCCACTAAGCCGGCTCCTCGTCGTAAAAGGCGTTGGCACGGACAATACCCGGCGCCGCGCCGAGCGCGCCGGTAAGGTCTGACAGACTCCGTGCTGTTCCGAGTTCAACGAAGAACGTCAGGTTCACGGGCGTGCCTGCGCCCGCCGACCGCGCGGCAAGGAGCCGATAATTGCGACAGTACTGGTCGAGGACCGGGGCGTACACCTGTTGCGGGTCGATACCGGTCTCCGATGCAACCGCCAGCTGCAGGACGAACTCCTGATGACCGAGGAGCCCATAGTTGAATCGCGACATCAGGAAAATGATGATGCAGAGAAAGACCGTACCCATCAATGCCAGCAGATGCAGCCCGACGCCGGCGGCGAGACCGACGGCCAGCGAGCAGAAGACGAAAACCAGGTCCTGCGCGTCCTTCAGCGCGGTCCTGAAGCGGACGATCGACATCGCACCAACCAGCCCGAAGGCGCGCGCGAGGTTGTTGCCAACGACCATGATGACGATCGCGGTGATGACGCTGAGCGTAATCAGTGACCGGTCGAAGGTGCTCGAATAGCTGACGCCCCGGTAGGTTCGACGATAAACCGTCGACAGCAGCAGACCGCACGCGAGCGCGACGACGAGATGCAGCGCGGCTCCAAGGAGGTCCACCGGGGCAAGCTCCCCGCCGACCAGTGATTTCAACGGATCCAAGACAACTCCTTGCGTGACAGGGTCGACGCGCCGAGCGGCGCATCCGGGCGATCGGTGCCGGAGGTCCAGTCGGCACTGGCCAGGGCACGCACCTTGGTGTAGCTGTGCACGATGCCCTGGTCGGTGGTGCAGGTGTAGTACTTCGACAGCGCGCGCCGTACGATGCCGTGGGTGCTGAGAAACGGCCGGAGCCAGCTGGGGTAACCGAAGTGCGAATCGTGCTTGACTTCGAGGATGAAGTAGCCGCGCAGCGACGCCTTCATCCCCTCGTCGGTGTAGAGATCTGCCACCCGTGGGTACGCGACGCTGCGGACGCTCGTGTCGAAGGTGATTCGCAGCGAGTCCTCGATGGTGCCGATATGCGGCTCCCGGTCGTAGGTCACCAGGACGACAGGCTGCAAGGCAAAGCGCCACAAGCGGTGCAGGAACTGGCCGGCATTCGCCCGCGCCGATGGGAAGGCGTCACTGTCGCGCACAAAGGCATCCACGTCGCCGTGTTCGAGAAACGCGGGCACCGACGCAAACGCGATCGGCGCTCGGGCCTTGCTGCCAACCGCGCCGTTCCGGCGCTTTACCTCGAGAAACGCGATCGCGTCGGCATGGCCCGCGTCATAGCCTCGGATGCGTGGCTTGGCGCGGACCGGAAGCCCGTCCTCATTCGCGAAAAAATGGGCGAAGCTGCTGGTATCGAAATAGATGCTGCGCACGGTGTACCCGAGGTACGTGCCGAGCCGCACGTCGTGCATCAATGCCGCGTGCGCGTCGGGACGCACGAACGGCGCGATGACCCGCCGGAGCGCGTCGCGCAGGGATTCCGGAACCAGATATTTGTGCTCGACCCGGTATTCCACCGGTCCGCGATTGGACATGCCGCGTTCCTCCGGAGCGGCCAGCACCTCCCCCTGCGGGCAGTGCGTCGTGCTCTTTTGGTTGATTCTGGCGCCAAGTTAGGGCGGAATGGCTGTCGTCACGATTACACCCCACTGCGACCGCCGGGGAACTTCCCCGCTCGCTAAGGCGTCTTACGTGCGAATATGGGATCGTAAAGCGTCGTAATGCTTGCAGCCGTACATCCCGGTCACAGTCATCAACGGCCCGGCCCGCTTTGGTCCGAGAGCCGCACCACATAGAATTCTGGCGCAGCGGGCCAGATTGGAGCCGCTGGCATGGAACGCAACACCCGGCAGCGCGGGGCGATTCGAAGGGCATTCCAGCGCGCCGACCGGCCGCTGGGCACAGGCGAGGTTCTGGAGCTGGCGCGCTCGGAGGTCGGTGGACTTGGCATTGCCACAGTGTATCGCAACATCCGGACGCTGGTCGACGAGGCGTGGCTCGCCGTCGTCGAATTGCCGGGCGAGGTGCCGCGCTATGAAGTGCGCGGCAAGGGGCACCACCACCACTTCCGGTGCCGCCAGTGCGACCGCGTGTTCGAGGTGCCGGGTTGCGTCGGGTCTCTGACCGACATCGTGCCGCCGGGCTTCGCCCTCGATGCGCACGAGATCGTCCTCTACGGCCAGTGCGCCGACTGCGTGGCCGTGCCCTGACACCCTGCTGAGCCCGGACACACTCTCTGCCCTATACCTTCGTCCGCGGCTGCCTCTACATCACGCTCCTGCTCGTCGTCGGATGCCAGCCAGCGCGCCTGCTGGCGTCGGGCGCGGACGCCGCGCCGGCCGCAAGCACGATGTCGCTGCGCGCCCTGCAGCGGACGATGTTGACGTGCACCCTGTTGCTGGTGCTGCTGATCGCGCTGCGCGGCGTGATGCAGGCGCTGACGTTCGTTGATGCTGGTGACTCACTGGACGTACCCCTCCTGCGCACGGTGCTACTGGAGGGCGAGTGGGGCCATGCCTGGGTGCTCCAGCTCAGCGCCGCGCTGGTCCTCGCCGCGATGGTGGCACTTGGCCCTCGCGCGCCCAGCACGGCGTCGATGCTGCAGTCGCTGACCGTGCTGTGCGTTCTGTGGGCGCAGTCCGGAATGGGCCACGCGGCTGGCGACAACTGGCATGGGCAGTGGGGACGCGCCCTCGACACCGGCCATCTCGCGGGTGGCGGACTCTGGCTGGGCACGCTCGCGGTCTTGGCGATGACCGTGCTCCCCTGGCTTCGCGGCGAGGCGCAGCTCAGCGAGCTGGCGACACTGATTCGGAAATATTCGTTCTGCGCGCGGGCCGGCGTACTGATCGTGATCACTTCGGGCGTGCTCGCGGCCATCGTCTATTC